>URZB01000169.1 GCA_900552295.1 uncultured Collinsella sp. | reverse complement strand
CGAGATGTAGCTCCGTCTCGTGGGCTCGGAGATGTGTATAAGAGACAGCCACATAGGTGTCCCAAAACTCATGCTCGCGCGGCTTAGGGATAGGCTCAGGCTTGGCAAAATGCGTGATACGGTACGGGATGGGATCGGCGATGCCAGGGACCATATAGCCCACGAAGATATCCGGAACCACGCAGCCAAACAAAAAGGCATTGCGGTCGCGCACGCTATTGGCAAGTGCACCGGTGCGCTCCAGCAAACGCTCCGTCTGAGCGATATGAATGTTCCAACTTGGCATAGCCACCCCCATAAAAAACCTGGATAACTATACCATCACGGCAAAGCCGCGCGGGCGGCTACGCACGCTCTACGCAGCAACTAGTCCGTAGTACCGCTTTCGGTTCCATACGACGGCGAAGGCGCCTCGACCACATGGTGATATCGATCGATATAGATTGCACGGGCACCCAGGCGTCGCACCAAATCCTGGTGATGCGTGCTCATCAAGACCGTCTTACCCGCCACGACGTAGGCCAGCAAGAAGTTGACCACGATGTCGCATGAATCCTCGTCGAGCCCATTGGTAGGCTCGTCAAGGACCAAGATATCCGGGTTCATCGACACCACCGCAGCCAGCGCAACGCGCTTCTTTTGCCCGCCCGAGAGCTGATAGGGAGAGGCGTCGGCAAGGTCGGCAACCTGAAACAGCCCCATGGCATCGCGCACGCGGCGCTCGAGCTCGTCTGCCGGCAGCCCCATCTGCGCGGGACCAAAAGCAACTTCCTCGCCCACCGTGGCGCAGAACAGCTGGGCATCGGCGTTTTGGAATACGAAGCCCACGCGCTGGTGGAACTTCTGAGCAGCAGCAGAATCCTTCAGATACGCCGCATCGACCACGCGTCCGTCAAACAGGTATGCGCCGGCATCCGCGAGCTCAAGGCCGTTGATAAGGCGCATGATCGTCGTCTTGCCACAACCGTTAGGACCAAGCAGAGCAACGAGTTCACCACGATCCACCTGCAGCGAAACGCCGTCGACCACCGTATGACCCGCATAGGAAAACACCACGTCGCGAAACTCGATGAGCGGCGTGGTCTCGGCGCCGGCAGCACCGCTCACGCCCATCGCGCCATTCGTATCGTTTGCCAAAACGTCGCCCTTCCCTATCCACATCGACGGCTCGACCGCCCGCGCTACAGCACTGCGCACAACACTGCGAGCAGAACCACAACGGCTGCGTAAACGGCATCGCGCCAGCCAAACCTGGCGCGCGCGGGAGCTGGATACGCACCGGCAAAACCGCGGCAAAGCATAGCCTCGTCCATCGCGCGACTGCATTCCATCGCCTTGATAAAGGTCATGCCCATGATACCCGCGATCGAATCGGTACGCGAAAATCCCTCAGGCGCACGGCCAACACTGCGCAGCATGACCGATTCGCACAGATTGTGCGCCGTACGACCCAGCACCTCGATGTGCTTGAGCGCCATATCAAACGTAAAGATAACTTCGTCGGGTAGATGCAGCATCTTGAGCGCCGCCGACATGCGGCTCCAGGTGAGTGTCCACGAAACGCCCAGCACCAGCGACACGTTAATGAACGTCTTGAGCGCAATTTTGAGCATGGCGCCCGTAGCGGAAGCGCCCAGCAGCAGGGCAGGCAGCGCCAGAACCACTGCGAACCCCGCAGCGCCAAGCGCCGGCACAAAGGTTGCCCGCAGCCCGCGTACGGGGCGCACGGCAACGAGCACCAGCGCGATAGCCGCCATCAACATGATGTACAGCGGGCTCTGCGTCAGACACACGCATAGAACGCAGACGAACATCCCCACCAGGCGCACCGGAGCCGAAACGCAAGAAAGGGCGCGGTCGACCATCGACCCGCCCTCGTGCGCGCCCCCACCCAGGCGAACCCGCTCAAGCAGGCTCGCCAGGTGCAGGACGTTCTTTTGCATCACACGATGCCGAGCCCCCACGGGCTCGTATCGCTCCTCGGCCGCAAGCCAGCTAGGCAGCTCGGCTATTGCCATGAGCACCGCTTTCCTTAACCGTCAGCGAAATCAGACGGAATGCGATGGTGAGCACTGCCACGCCAATCACGCCGGACAGGATATACATGGCAGCCTGACCGGCAAAGCCAAGACCTTGCTCCTCGGAATAGGCCTGCAGGTAATCACCCGTAGGCAGAGCGTCGGCAAAGGTCGGGGTATCAAGGCCGACCGAAGCCTGCAGACTGTCGTCACCAGCCTCCTGAACGGCGGTCGCGGCGCCCTCGGCGTCCCACTCGCCCCATGCGTCACCTGTGGCAAGCAAGCCGAGCGGCGTAGCCACGACAAGCACGGCAACCAAGATGAGCGTGGGGACCAGCGAGGTCTTCTCGGCAGCAACGCCCTCGGCAGTAAGCTGGCCATCGACGGCCTCGGGCCCGACGATAACGCTCGGCGCCGTCTTCTTAATGAAACCGTAGATGGCGGCCGTCGCCACGCCCTCGATCACGCCGGCAACCAGCATATGCGGGATCAACATGGCCGGAATAGCCACGGACAGCGGGAAGGGGCAGTACAGCGGCGCGCCCGAAGCGTTGGTAAAGAGCATCGGCTGAATACCAAACTCGATTGCCGCGCACAGGGCTGCCAGGCACAGGCCGACCCAACCGCTCACGACGGCAGAAACCGAGGCGCCCCAGCTCTTGTCGTGCAGGCGGCTGTTGAGCGCACGGAACACGATAGCAGCGACAAACGGCAGCACAAAGGCCATGTTAAAGCAGTTGGCGCCAAACGACAGAACGCCGCCGTCGCCAAACAGCAGCGCCTGCAGCGCCAGCGCAACCGAGACAGCGATAGCCGCGGCCTCGGGGCCTAGCAGCAGCGCAATGAGCGCGCCGCCGACGGCGTGACCTGTGGTGCCGCCGGGCAGCGGCACATTGAACATCATAAGCAGGAAGGAGAACGCGGCGCAGATGCCCAGGAAAGCCATGTGCTCGCGATCGAGCGTGGCGCGCACTTTCTTGATGCAGTGGATCCAAACGGGCACCATCGCCACTGCCATGACGGCATCGGTCTGCGGGGACAGATAATTATCTGGAATGTGCATGCACGCCTCCCGGTTATCGGCGCACGGAATTGCAACGCCGTTTGAATCACCTTTCCAGTGTTACGTAATGTCAGATTCGTAACACGACGCGGGCTATCATAGCAAAACGGCGCACTGCCGACAAAGCAGCACGCCGTTATGTAATGCGCGTGTCATATATGTAGGCTCAACGGTGCCTTATACCGGGCATAGCAGTCACGTAGGACTCGGCAGCAGCCACCGCTGACCCATACCCCAGCGCAGGACCTAGCCGCGGACCTCGCCGTTTACGCCCTTGCACACCTTGGTGACGATCTTCTGGTGCGCTTTTTCGACCTCTTCGCTGGTGAGCGTGTGGTCGTCGGAGCGATACGTAAGCGCAAAGGCCATGGATTTCTTGCCCTTGCCGATGCGGACCGGATCGCGGTAGACATCGAACAAGCGCACGCCCTCGAGCAGTTTGCCGCCGGCACTCGTAATACGACGCTCAAGATCCTCGCAGGTCACAGTGTTGTCGACCACGATAGCAAGGTCGTGCTCAACGGCCGGGTACTGCGAGAACTCGCGGTAGTTCTCCTGGTTGCGAGCGCCCTTGATCAGCTTGTCCAGATCGAGCTCAAAGGCAACGACGACCTCGTCGATGCCCATGGCTTCGCGCGCCTCGGGGTGAATCTCGCCGACCCAGCCCAGCACGGTGCCGCCGGACAGAACCTCGGCCGCACGACCCGGCTGCAAGAAAGCGTAGCCCTCGCCCTCGACGGGACGGAAGCGAACCTTCTCGATGCGCAGCTGGGCGAGCAGCTCCTCGACAATGCCCTTGCCAAAGAAGAAACGCAGCTTGCGGTACTTCATGCTCCAAGACTGCTCGCTCCACTGACCCGAGAGCACGCCCGCCACGGACTTGGTCTCCTTGGGCAGGCTGGCGTTCTCGCGGCCGTGGAACAGGCTACCGACCTCGTACAGGTGCACGTTGGGCGTGCCGTGGGCCTCGTTATAGGCCACAGACTGCAGCAGGCCCGGCAGCAGCGAGCGGCGCATCTCGGTCTGCTCGGCCACCAGCGGGTTCATGAGCACCACGGGGCAGCCGCGGCCCTCGGT
>URZB01000168.1 GCA_900552295.1 uncultured Collinsella sp. | reverse complement strand
CCTTTGCCTCCGCGCCCCGCTCCGAGGCCGCGTCCAATGCCAAGGAGGTTCCTGCCCCCATGGTGTTTGCGCAGGGCCTGCTCGCGGCCATCTGCGTCGTGCTGGGCATTGGCGCTCCCGTGATCGCGCCCGTGCTGGTCGATGTCGCCGCGTCCGTGCTGCATCCGTACGGTGGCGTGTTTGCCGCCGAGGGCATGGAGCTCATGAACCAGTACTCCGGCGCTGCCACCTCCACGCCCGCGATCGCCATTGCGCTCGTGGTGCTCGTCGGCCTTGCCTGCGGTTATCGCAAGCTCAAGACCGTCGGCAAGGTGCAGAAGTCCCAGCCGTGGGCATGCGGTTATGCTCCCAACGAGCATATGCCCGTCGTGGCCACGACCTTTGCCTCCGAGGTGTCCTGGTTTATGCAGCCGCTCTACACGCTGCGCGACCGTTGCACGGCCGTCTGCTGGTCCATCGCGCACTTCTTCCAGAAGCTCACCGGTGTGGCCGAGGCTGTGGAGCCCGTACCCGACAAGGTTCTCGTCGATGCCCCGCATAAGGGTGTCGAGAAGCTCGCCGACCTCGCGACTAAGCTCGAAGGCGGCAACTACAGCATCTATATCTGCTACATCGTCGCGGCACTCGTGGTGTTCCTCGTGCTCGCCGTGCAAATGGGTTAAGGAGGGGAGAGCATGAACAACATCGTACTTGCCGTTCTGCAGGGCGTGGTCGTTATGGCCGTCGCGCCTTTCTTCTCCGGTCTCGGCCGCGTGATTCGCGCCAAGATGCACAACCGTCGCGGCCCCAGCATCATGCAGGACTACCGCGACCTGGCCAAGCTCTTTGCGCGCCCCGAGTCCCAGAGCGAGGATGCGAGCTTTGCGCTGCGCATTATGCCGCCGCTGTTCTTCGCCGTCGCCTTTATGCTCGCGATGGGTCTGCCGCTCTTTACGGCACAAAGCCCCATCCCGGTCTTTGGTGACGCCATCACCATCATGTACAGCCTGGCGCTCGCCCGTTTCTTCTTCGCCCTCTGCGGTGTGGATTCGTCCAACGCTTACGCCGGTATCGGCGGCGTCCGCGAGCTGCTCATGATCGTGCTCATCGAGCCGTCCATGCTGCTGGCGCTGTTTGCCGCCGCCCTGGTGTGCGGCTCCACCGACATCGCCACCATGGGTCAGCACATCATGACGGGCGCCATCGACGCGCCGGTCGCCGTGATCCTCGCCGGCATCGCCTTTGCGATTGCCTGCTACATGGAACTCGGCAAGCTGCCCTTTGATCAGGCCGAGGCCGAGCAGGAGCTTCAGGAAGGCCCGCTCGCCGAGCTTTCCGGCCCGTCGCTCGCCATGGCCAAGCTCGCCATGTCCATGAAACAGGTCCTGGTCGTCGCCTGGTTCTGCGCGATCTTCGTCCCCTGGGGCGAGCCCGCGGCCGTGGGTATCGCGGCCGTTCTGGGCGCGGTCATCTTCCTGGTGAAGTGCCTGATCGACTTTGTCGTATGCGGCGTAATCGAGAACTCCTGCTCGCGCTCGCGTTTTAAGGTGCTTGGCAATCAGACCTGGGCCGTCGTGGGCATCGCCGTTCTGGCGTTTGTCTTCGTGGTCGTCGGCGTGTAGGAGAAGGGAGAAACAATGTCATTTGCAGTCAGTCTGTCCCTTCTCGGCTTGGTCGCTATTGCGGCCCCGATGGTGGCCTCGGTGCTCGTCGCCCTGTTCCCCCGTCCGTACGCCAAGTGGTTCAGCGTTTTGGGTGCCGCCGTCTCGACGGTCTGCACCGTCGCCCTCGCCGCGAATTTCGCTGGCGCCGGCATGCCCGACACGCAGGTCCCCCTGATCTCGTTTGGGCAGACCCTCGTCATGGGATTCACCTTCGATCGCATGAGCACACTGCTCGCGCCCGCCTTTGTGGGTATCGGCCTGCTTGTCGTGATCTATTCGATTCCCTATATGAGCGAGAATAACCGTGAGCATCCCGACGCACCGCGTCGTCGCTTCTACGCGTACCTCGCGACCTTCATCGGCGCCATGGTCGGCCTTGTGTACAGCTCGACCCTTTTGGGCCAGCTCGTGTTCTTTGAGATCACGGGTGCGTGCTCTTGGGGCCTCATTAGCTACTACATGTCGCCTACCGCCAAGAAGGCCGGCATGAAGGCCCTGATTATTACGCATATCGGTGCGCTCGGCCTGTATCTGGGCGCCGCCATCGTGTTTGCCCACACCGGCACCTTCGCCATCACCGCGATTGCCGGCCTCGACGCCAAGCTCAAGGCTATCGTCCTTTTGCTCGTGCTGTTTGCGGCTTGGGCAAAGTCCGCACAGGTCCCCATGTACATGTGGCTGCCTTCGGCTATGGAGGCACCGACGCCTGTTTCGGCCTACCTGCATGGCGCCTCGATGGTTAAGGTCGGCGTGTGCGTGTTCGCGCGTGCACTCGTCTCTGCCGGCGAGATTCCCGAGATCGTGGGCTGGGTCGCCATTATCGACGCCATGGTCACCATGCTCTTTGGTTTCCTTATGTACCTGCCGCAAAAGGACATGAAGCGCCTGCTGGCCTTCTCCACGATCGCCCAGCTCTCCTATGTGTTCTTTGGTTTGGGCGTTTCGGTCTTTGGCAGCCAGCTGGCCTTTGACGGTGCCGTGTGCCACATCTTTAACCACGCTTTCGCCAAGACCCTGTTCTTCCTGATCGCCGGTTCGTTCTCCTTTACCCTCGGCACGCGTATGCTGCCCAAGCTTCGCGGCATCGTAAAGAAGTACCCGATCTCGGGCGTGGGCTTTGGTGTCGCGGCGCTCGCCATTGCCGGCGTGCCGCCCATGAACACGTTCTTCTCGAAGTTCCAGATCATCGCCGGCGGCTTTTCTGTGGGTGCCGGCAACGTTGCGATCCTGGTGCTCGTGTGCATCATGGTCGCCGAGACCGTCGCCACCTTTGCCTGGTTCCTTAAGTGGATGGGCTATTGCCTGCCCGGCGAGCCGAGCGACGAGGTCGCTGCGGGAGCCCCGCTTCCCCGCGCGATGGCGTTCGTGTTCATCGTGCTCATCATCATGGTTATCGTCAGCGGCCCGCTTTCGGCCAGCTGGATCGGTTAGGAGGTAGAACGACATGGGTTATTCGATCGTCAACATCCTTGGCGGCCTTCTGATCGTCACGTCCACCATGGTGGTCGTCTCAAAGAACATCAAGCACGCCATCAGCTGGTATGCGGTGCAGTCACTGGTGCTCGTGGGACTGCTCGCTACGCTCGGTGCCACCACCGGTGCGCAGGAGCTGCTTATGTGGGCTGGATCTGCCTTTATCACCAAGGTCGTCCTGGTCCCTTACATTCTCAACCGCGCATACAAGAAGATGGGCGAGCCGAGCGACGCATCGCTCAAGGCCGGCCTTAAGCCCGCGTGGGCCATTTGCATCATTGCCGTCGAGGTCGCGATTTGCTTTGCCGTCGTGACGCAGATCAGCCTGCCCACGGCCGAGGTTGCAACGCCAGCGCTCGCCATTAGCTTCGCTCACTTCTTCGTGGGCCTCACCTGCATCATTTCGCAGCGCAACATCATGAAGCAGATCTTTGGATACTGCCTTATGGAAAACGGCAGCCATGTGACGCTCGCGCTTTTGGCCCCCACCGCTCCCGAGATCATCGAGATCGGTATCGCCACCGACGCCATCTTTGCCGTCATCATCATGTCCATCGTCGTGCGTCGCATTTGGGACGACTCCCACTCGCTCGATGCGCGCGACCTGTCCGAGCTGAGGGGGTAGTCCATGGAAACGTTGATTTTCGCCCTGCTCGCGACTCCTTTGGTGTTCTCGCTGGTCATGGCGTTTTTGCCCAAGAACACGTCCTATAACGTGTTTGCCGGTCTCAACCTGGTCTCCGTCGCAGCCGTCCTGGTGCTGTCGATTGTGACGGCTGGTGACGTCCTTATGAGCGGCGACACCGCGAGCGCTCTTGGCCTGTGGTTCCACCTCGATTCGCTGGGTGCCATCTTTGTGCTGCTCATCGGCTTTATCGGTTTTCTTACCGGGCTGTTCTCGCTGCCCTATGTAAAGGCCGATATCGAGGAGGGCTCCATGCCCGCCGAGCGCGCCAAGCAGTATTTTGCGCTGTTTAGCCTGTTTGTGTTCACCATGCTGCTCGCGTGCCTGTCCAACAACATGATCCTCACGTGCTGTCTCTTATACACATCTGACGCTGCCGACGATAAGG
>URZB01000167.1 GCA_900552295.1 uncultured Collinsella sp. | reverse complement strand
GCGCGGGCCCTGCGCGCTATTGGCACTTTCCGGGCGCGGCGGGAACGGTTGGCTTTATTAGCGCCATGTCCAACCATTTTTGTGCGAATTGCAACCGTCTGCGCCTGACGGCCGATGGCAACGTGCGTCCGTGCCTGTTCAGCGATGCCGAGTATTCGGTGCGTGAGGCGCTGCGCCGTGGTGATGATATGCAGGTACTTTCGATTTGGCGCGATGCCGTGGCCCACAAACCGCAGGAACACGCGATAATTGAGGGCACGCAACGATTTATGTCCCAAATCGGAGGATGATCATATGGCCAAGAGCAGGTACGCCGATGCCACCAAGGCCGCTCGCGGGGCCGCGATGTCTGCCCACAAAGTCACGGCTGCGACGAATGCTGGTAACGCCGACGCGTCCGCGCAGCCGTCTGTCAGCACTGCCGCCGAGCCCGCCCGCGACGCCCGTCGCGACGAGCTGACGCACGTGGACGCCAAGGGCGAGGTGCGCATGGTCGACGTGTCCGACAAGGCCGAGACCCATCGCATCGCCATTGCCGAGGGCACCATCCTCATGCATCCCGAGACGCAGGCCATGGTGCTGCAGGACCGCGCCAAAAAGGGCGACGTGCTTGCCTGCGCGCGCGTGGCGGGCATTATGGCCATCAAACGCACGAGCGACATCATCCCCATGTGCCATCCGCTGCTCATTACCAAGAGCAAGTGCGACATTGTGCCCATCGCTCCGGCGGGGACGCCGGCCGAGGACGTGCCCGAGGGCTGGGCGCCGGCGCGCGCGGACGGGCAGGTTGGCTTTCACGTACTGGTTACGGCCGGCGTGACGGGCAAGACGGGTATCGAGATGGAGGCGTTGACCGGCGCGAGCGCCGCGTGCCTAACGATCTATGACATGTGCAAGGCGGTCGATCGCGGCATGGAGATCGTCGACGTGCGCCTGCTGCACAAGGAGGGCGGCCGCTCGGGCATATGGGATCGCGCAGAGCGTCAGGCCGCTGCCGTTGAGGCCGTGGCCGCTGACGGTGCCGCGCCCGCGAGCGCGCCCGTCGCCGTCGCGCCCGTAGTTCCGGCCCCGGCCGTCCCCGCGATTGCGTTTATCGGCTACCAAAACTCGGGCAAGACCACGCTCGTCGAGAAGGTTATCGCCGAGCTCACCCGCCGCGGCCTGCGCGTGGGCTCGCTCAAGCATCATGGGCATCATGGCTTTGATATCGATGTACCTGCTAAGGACACCTGGCGCCATCACCAAGCTGGATCCAAGCACGTGGGCCTCATCTGCGCCACGCGCTGGGCGGAGTACGCCGACACGCGCGAGGAGGACGAGATGCCCGCGCGTGAGCTGCTGTCGCGCTACAACGATGTCGACGTGGTGATCATCGAGGGCTACAAGACCGAGGGCTTCGACAACATCGTGGTCGCGCGTTCCGGTGTCGACCGTCTGCGCGGCAAGAGCTCGCTCGACCTGGTCGACGGTCACACGCTGGCCCTTGCCTGCAACGAGGCCCTGGCACGCCAGACATTCGATGCCGGCTTTGCGACCCGAGCCATCAACATCAACGACGCCCGAGCCATCTGCGATCTCATCCAAGACCACCTTCAGGCTTGACGCTGCGCCGGCCCCAAGCACCCCATCTCGCCCCTCAAGCCGTCGCTCGCGTACCAAAGTACGCGTCGCTCCTCTTTCGGGGCGACCTGGGGCACTTGGAACCGGCTCGCTGCGTTGCCATAACATGCCAAAAAGGGACAGGTTTATTTTGGTAGGTTTTATCTGGGCAAACGTCACTTCCACCACAAAGGGGCCAGGCACCTTTGTGGTGGTTTTTGCTTTAGTAGATGTGTGGGACATGTCTTACAATCTACCAAGTAGTTCATGACGGGCGAAAAACGGAGAGAAGGGTCCTGATGCGTCCTTAATGTTTCATGCGGATAGATTGATTTGACAGACGGTGGCGAATGCCCGCCGTCCGCATTCGTACGAAACAAGGAGTCTCCATGCTCGCCTCTCTTTTCTCAAAGCCTCAACCTTCGCTGTCCGTGCAGGCCAAACGCCTGGTGGCGATGCGCTTTCTCATCTACACCGGTTTTCAGACCAGCTACTTCATCGGCGTCATCGGAACGCTCACCTATGCAGACGATGCCTCGGTCGTGGCGACATCGCTGGCCGTCCTG
This sequence comes from uncultured Collinsella sp., assembly GCA_900552295.1. Classification (GTDB taxonomy): domain Bacteria; phylum Actinomycetota; class Coriobacteriia; order Coriobacteriales; family Coriobacteriaceae; genus Collinsella. The sequence goes on along the minus strand of URZB01000167.1, from coordinate 2,052 downwards.
TTTATGAACGTATTCGTGATCTTGGGATCCTTTGCGGGTGGCGCGGCGCTTGACGCCTGGGGCCCGCGCCGTCATTTCTTGCTGAGCATCGTGGGCACGTTGGCAACCGGCGCGGCGATCCTCGTTTTTGGCAGCGCGACCGGCATCGTCCTGCTCGGCGCGGTGCTCCTGGGCTTTGTGATGGGATTCGCCCAGCCCATCGCCACATCCTATCCAGCCTACCTCACCGATGATCCTGTCGAGCTCAAAGACATCAACTCCGCCATCGCCATGTTCTCCAACGTGAGCATTATCGTCGGCCCCACACTGGGCGGCTTTGTCGCGGCGGCTGCGTCGTCGCGCGCGGTGTTCGTGCTCATGATGATCTTTACAGTGTTGGCGCTCGTCGCTGGTTGGGGCTTTAGGCCGCAGACCAGCCATGTCGCCGGGGATGCGGATGCCGATTCGGCAGAGGAAGGGGAGCGTGCGGGACAAAGTCCCGATCCCAACGCATCTTCCCGCGCTACCTTCGCAGCCAGCATCAAGACGGTCTTCACCAACAGCGTCCTCGCCCTGCTGTTCTGCATTATTTTCCTTTCAAACTTTGGCTACGGTGCCTTCGATCCGCTGGAGTCGTTCTTCTACCGCGATGTCCTGGGCGTCGGTGTCGAATGGATGGGCTGGCTCTCGTCGGCCTCGGGCGTGGGCGCGGTGCTGGGCGCCGTCGTTGCGCTCCGTTTGCCGCCGCACCTGGTCAACCTTAAAACGCTGCTCGTGGCGCTTATATCCGTGGGCCTGGGAAGTTTGCTCTACGTGGGAACGCCGTACGTGGGCGTAGCCCTTGTCGGCCAGATTGTCCTGGGCGTGGCCTGGGGCGTTGTCAACCCGCTCCACAACACGATCGTGCAAACGACGGCCCCGCTCGAGCAGCTCGGTCGCGTCAACTCGGTCATGGGTTTTGGCAACATGTTTGCCGGCGTGGCCCCGCTGGCGATTGCCCCCTGGCTGGTGGCGACGTTTGGCGTGCAGCAGACACTCGTTGGTGCGGGCATGGTCGTGACGGCGGTTCCCGCGGCGTTGCTGCTGTTTGGACGCCGGCATTTGGATCGTGCCGCAAAGCAGTAAAAACCATCACAGCATTCAGCGAAAATCGCGATTTTGCCGAAAAACGTCGAATGTTGTGATGGTTTGCGCCCCGGGCCAGGCCACCCTTCGGGTCCGGCCACCACAAAGGGGCCAGGCACCTTTGTGGTGGTTTTGCGCCAAAGCGCTCCGTGTCCGCCTTGGTATACCATGTACGCCGTTCGCGAATACACCCCACACCGCCGCACAACCCAGAAAGGCCCCCATGGACACCACCTTCAGCCACATCAAAGCCGTGTTCTGCGATATCGACGGTACGCTGCTCACGAGCCAGCACACGGTGTCCCCGCACACCGTGGCGGCGATCCGCGCCCTGCGCGAGCGTGGCGTGCTCTTTGGCCTGTGCACCGGGCGCGACGCCCACGCGACCGAGGCCATGTACGAGCTCTGGGGCATCGAAGGCCTGGTGGACGTGCTCGTGGGCTGCGGTGGTGCCGAGGTCATCGACCGCGCGCACGACATCAACGAGCTGAGCTATCCGCTGCCGGGCGAGACCATCGCGCGCATCTGCAAGCACATGGCGGACCTTCCGGCAACGCCCGTCTGCCCCCGAGACGGCGTGTTCTACGTGCCCGAGAGCAACGCGTGCGTCGAGCACTTGTCGCGCGTCGACGGCGTGCCCTACCAGGTGGTCGATTTTGCCGAGTTCTTGCGCGAGCCGCAGCCCAAGGTGATGTTTACCATGGCGCCCGAGGTAATGCCGCGGGTGATTGAGCGGGCGTCGACGTTTGCCGATAACACTGTTAAGGCGGCGGCTCTGCAAACCACGCAGCGGCTCTACGAGTTCATGGATCCGCGCGTGTCCAAGACGCGCGGCCTTGTACGCGTGGCAGAGCTCAACGACATGGAGCTTACGAACATTTGCGTGTTTGGCGATGCCGATAACGACACCTGCATGGTGGCTGACGCCGGCGTGGGCGTGGCCATGGC
>URZB01000166.1 GCA_900552295.1 uncultured Collinsella sp. | reverse complement strand
CGAGATGTAGCTCCGTCTCGTGGGCTCGGAGATGTGTATAAGAGACAGCGCCTACGGTGCCATCATCATCTGGTCGGCTTCGCAGTTTAAGGCCGATGCTTCGTTCTCACGCCATCTGCTGGGAATCGGCATCGGAGCGGTGCTGGCGGTGTTGGTCTGGCGTACCGACCTGCGCGGTATTTCCAATTTCTCGACGGCGTTGCTCGTCATCGACCTGATCGTGATCCTCTCGCCCAAGATTCCGGGTCTGTCCTATACGGGCGGTCTGGGCATGACGGGCTGGATCAAGATTCCCGGTATCGGCTTGACATTCCAGCCGGTTGAGCTTGCCAAGCTCATCACCATCTTCTTTATTGCTACGCTTGGCTCGCAGTATAACGGTCGCATCGATACCGTTCGCGACTACGTCAAGCTCTGCGGCATGTTGTCCATTCCGTTTTTGGCCGTCGTCGCCATGGGCGACCTGGGCTCGGGCCTTGTCGTGCTGGTTTCGGGCGCCATCGTCATTTGTATGAGTGGTGCACGCCGCGAATGGGTGCTGTCGACCCTGGCCCTGCTCGTGGGCCTGGTGGCCCTCGTCCTGGCGCTCGATTCGGTCTTTGATTCGTTGCTCGGCCACGATGTGCTTATCAAGCAGTATCAGATGAACCGTCTGACGGTCTTTATCGACCCCGATAATGCCGATTCGGACGATGCCTACAACCTGCAGCAGTCGCTTATCGCCGTTGGCTCGGGTGGCTTCTTTGGTAAGGGTTTGGGCCATGCGACGCAGTCGGCCGGCGGCTTTCTGCCTGAGTTCCACACCGACTTCGTCTTCGCCTTTCTGTCCGAGACCTTTGGCTTTTGCGGCTCCTTTTTGCTGCTGTGCTTGTACGTACTGCTCATCTTCTCGACGATCCGCGTTGCTTTTAAGTGCGAGTCTCTGTTCCTACGCTTATCATGCGTAGGTATCGTCGGCATGTGGGCGTTCCAGACCTTCGAAAACATCGGCATGTGCATCGGCATGATGCCGATTACCGGTATTCCGCTACCGTTTATTAGCTTCGGTTCGTCTTCGATGATGATTCAGCTGCTGACGGTGGGTATCGTACAATCCATATGGCGGCATCGTTCGGGCGCCGCGTAACCGCTGGAGGGGTTTGCTATGAAAATTCCCGTAGATAAGCTGACCCGCGCTTTTAAGATGGGCGCGTCCGTTAAGAAGGATTCCGATACGCCGGTGCGCGTCTCGGTCTATCTGGATTCGTCCGCCTCGCGCTTTCTTGCCGAGACGGTGCGTGACGCCTTTGTGCCGCAGACGACCTCGGGTATTGTGCGCGTCGAGCGTCTGGGGGAGGAGCGAATTGCTCCAAAGACCGATACCGATGTGGTGCTGGTGCTCTCGTGTGGTTCCGACCGCTTGGAGAGTGCCGTGCAGGAGCTCGTGATCGCCGGCGCGCCCGTGTGCGTGCTTGCCGAGTCTGCTGTGGAGGTGCCGTTTATCGAGGAGTCCACGCCCATGCTCGGCGTGGTAGCGGCAACCGATAAGACGTATCTGCTCGAGACGCTTGCCCGCTGGATTCTCGATCGCACCGACAAGGAAACGGCTTTTGCGGCGAACTTTGCCTTCATGCGCATCGCGGCGGCCAATCGTATCATCACCTCGTGCGCGCTCACCAATATGGCGACCGGTGCGCTGGTGTTTTTGCCGGGCGCCGATTATCCCGTTATGGCGCTGGCGCAGGTGGGCATGCTCTTTGAGCTCGCTGCCGTCTTTGGACGCGGTATTAAGCCCGAGCGCGGCTACGAGGTCGCGGGCGTGCTTGCCGGCGGTCTTGTGATCCGCGCGGTCACCCGCGCGCTCGTCAAGCAGACGCCGCATATTGGGTTTGCCGTCAAGGCGCTCACTGCTGCCGCGGGCACCTATGGCATGGGCCGTGCGCTCGTTTCGCTCTACGAGCGCGATGTCGACTACAGCCGTGCCAACGAGGTGGTCACTGCCACGTTCTCCCGCGTTCGCGATCTGGTGACCACGGTCGCGGGCGCTACCCGTCCTATGGCGTCCTATCAGGACGCATCAGATCTCGCTGCTTAGGGGTTTTCCGTTGCGCGTTGCATACCAAGATTGTTTTCATTTAATTGAGCCGTTGCTCGCCAAGGTCGAGAAGCCGAGTCGCTATATCGATCACGAGTGGGGCACGCTTTCCAAGGCCGATGCCGACTACCGTTGCTGCCTGATCTATCCGGATGTGTACGAGGTCGGTCTGCCCAACCAGGGCATCGCCATCCTCTACAACATCCTTAACCAGGCCGAGGGCATCTCCTGCGAGCGCGGCTATGTGCCGTGGCCCGATATGGGTGACGCCATGCGCGAGGCGGGTATTCCGCTGCTCTCGCTCGAGGGTGCCGCGCCGGTCGCTTCGTTCGATATCGTCGGTCTGCATGTGCCGCACGAGATGGCGGTGACGAACTTCCTCGAGGCGCTCGACCTCGCTGGCATTCCGCTGTTAGCCGCCGACCGCACCGAGGACGACCCCATTATCATCGCCGGCGGCCCCTCGGTGTACAACCCCGAGCCGTACGCGGCCTTCTTCGATGTTATCCTCATCGGCGAGGGCGAGGAATCGCTGCTCGAGACCTGCCAGCTGCATCGCCGCCTGCGTGACGAAGGAGTCCCGCGCGCGCAGATTGTTGAGCAGCTCGCATCCATTGCCGGCAACTACGTGCCGTCGCTCTATGAGGTTCGTCACGACGAGCCCTGCTCGCCGCATGGCTACACCGTGCCGCGTGAGGGCAAGGATGCGCCGACCGTGGTCTACAAGCGCGTCGTCGAGGATTTCGGCGCCACGAATCCGCTGTCGCAGTCGTGCGTGCCCTATGCACAGCTGGTTCACGACCGCCTGTCTATCGAGATCCTGCGCGGCTGCGCCCGCGGCTGTCGTTTTTGTCAGGCCGGCATGACGTATCGCCCGGTGCGCGAGCGCTCGGCCGACCAGATCGTCTCGTCGGTGATTCAGGGTCTGGAAAAGACCGGCTATGACGAGGTGTCGCTGACCTCGCTCTCCACGACCGACCACTCCTGCATTCGCGACGTGCTCGGCAGGCTCAACCGTCGCCTGGAGGATACGGGTATTCGCGTGTCTATTCCGTCGCAGCGCCTGGATTCGTTTGGCGTGGATATGGCCGAGTCGGTCGCCGGCGAAAAGAAGGGCGGCCTGACGTTCGCGCCCGAGGCCGGCAGCCAGCGCATGCGCGACATCATTAACAAGAACGTGACCGAGGAGGACCTGGACCGTGCGGCCAAGGCGGCCTTCGAGGCCGGCTGGAACCGCATGAAGCTCTACTTTATGATGGGCCTTCCCGGCGAGCGCGACGAGGACATCGTGGCCATCGCCAATCTGGCCGATCACGTGCTGGAGCTCGGTCGTTCCGTGGTGCCCAAGGCTCGTCACGGCTCGATTTCGGTGTCGATCTCGGTTTCGGTCTTTATCCCCAAGGCTGCCACGCCGTTCCAGTGGTGCCCGCAGCTCGACTACGACGACGTCAAGCGTCGCCAGAAGCTGCTTATCACGAGCGTTCGCAACCGTGCCGTCCGCGTGCATTACCACGATGCCGAGACCTCGCTCATCGAGGCCGCGCTTTCCCGCGCCGGTCGTGACATGACGCCCGTCATCATCGATGCTTGGCGCTCGGGCTCTCGCTTTGACGCCTGGGTAGAGCATTTCTCGCTCGATAACTGGAAGGAAGCTGCTGCCAAAAACGGCATCGACCTCAATGAGCTCGTGCACCTGCCCTACGAGTTGGACTGGCGCCTGCCGTGGGAGCACGTGAGCCCCGGCTGCACGCGCGGCTTCCTCGAGCGCGAGTACCGTCGCTCGCTCGAGGGCGTCACGACTCCCGACTGTACCCGCACGTCGTGCACCGGCTGCGGGATCTGCCCCACGCTCCACGCCAAGAATGTATTGATGGGTGATCGCGCATGAGTGAGCGCCTGACCGACAACCCCTCGCTCTTTAGACTTCGTGTTCGCTATGGCAAGCGCGATCGCCTTAAGTACCTGGGCCATCTCGAAGTAATCCATACCATTGAGCGCATCGTGCGCCGTGCGGGACTTCCCTATGCCGTCACGCAGGGCTTCTCTCCGCACATGCGCGTGGGCTTCTCTTCGGCGCTGCCGGTGGGTACGTCGTCGACCTGCGAGTGGTATGACCTGTTTATGACCTGTCTCTTATACACATCTCCGAGCCCACGAGACGG
>URZB01000165.1 GCA_900552295.1 uncultured Collinsella sp. | reverse complement strand
AGGAGCTCAAAGACGCTATGGCGGCCGGCGATTCACTGCTGACGGCGTTTTTGGTCGCCTATCTTTCCAAGAAGAAGGCCGGCGAGTGCGGCGAGGCCGCAATTCGCGAGAGCTTGGACTTCGCTGCCGGTTTTGCGGCGCAGACCTGCAAGATCGAGGGCAGTTGGGGCCACCCGCTGGTCTACGAGAACTAGTTTTTTGTCGTGGCGGGGTGTCTTGGGGCGCCCCGCATTGCGTTGGGAGTCAAGATGTCCGTTCGTGCCTGCGCGGCAGGATTTTGCTGTGCCGATGTCTACCAGAATCTGGATCCCCTGGGTTGCATCCAAGGGGGCCTCTCAGGAGCGCTTCGAGGGGTGCTTCTTGAGTATATGAAGGCAAAAGGGATATGCAATCTTCATATACGGCCTTCTTTTAGAGGGCGTTGTCCTTACTCTTTCATCTCCTTGCTTCTGGACATTTTGTCTATAGGCAAGAGTCCATGGTCGAGACCATGGTGAAGTTCTGCGGCCAGTAATTACTGCATCACATATTCTGTTGTCACCTGGGAGGCTCGCTTTTGCGGGCCTCTTTGCGTTGCTATGGAGCCCTGGTCTGTCGATAAACAAAGCGCCCGCTTGCTGGGGGAGCAAGCGGGCGCCTGTGAGCGAATATGTTTGCGGCGAAAGCCGCGATGAGCGGTGGGGTGGCGACTAGTTGGTCGTACCGGAATCGTCGCCCGTGCCCGAGCCCGAGCCCGAGCCCGAACCAGAAAGTGCGACCGTCAGCGTGATCGTGCTGTCGGTGGACTGCTTGCCGGTGGGGGAGACGCCCGTAACGGTGGCATCCTCGTTACCGCTCACGGGATTGCCGTTCTGGTCACAGAAGCCGATGTTATAGAAACCGGCGTTGTTGAGCGCGGTAACGGCGGCGGAGATGCTCTTGCCGTACAGGTTGCCCGGGACGGTGGCCTTGCCGGACTTCTTGGCAATGACGACGGTAATCGTGGCGCCGGGCTTCTGCTTGCCGCTGGGGTTCCAGCTGATCACGGTGCCCTCGGTAACCGAGTCGTTCTCCTGGTAGCTCACGTCGACGCCAAAGCCTGCCATATCGAGGGCGTTGCGCGCCTGGGCCTCGGTCATGTCGGTCAGGTCGGGGACGGACGTGGTATCCGGGCCGCTCGAGACCTTGTACGAGATGGTCGTGCCCTTCGCGACTTCCTTACCGGCTTCGGTGCCCTGCTCAAAGACCTGGCCCTCATCAGCCTCGTTGGCCTCCTCGGAGGCGTTGCCCTTCAGGCCAACGCTTGCCAGTGCGGCTTCTGCTTGGTCCTTGGTCAGGCCGACAAGTTTGGGAACCTCAACCTTTTCGGAGGGCTTGGGGCCCTTGGAGATTACCAGGTTCACCTTGGTGCCCTTGGCCTTCTTGGTGTTGCCGTTGGGCGTCTGCTCGGCGACCTTGCCCTCGTCGACATCGTCGTTGTAGCTTTGGTCGATGGTGCCGACCTCGAGGCCGGCTTCCTTGATCAGCTCGACGGCAGTCTGCTGGTCCTTGCCCAGCACATCGGGCACGGTGACCTGCTCGCCGCCAAAGAGTCCTGTGGCAAAGGCCACCACGATGCCGATGACGGCAACGGCTGCCACCACGGCGGCGATGATCTTGTTCTTGTTGGATTTGGGCTTTTCGACCTCGTAGGAGCCGGTGGAGCCCGAAACCGAGCTACGGGCGGTATTTTGGCCGCTCACGCCCGAGACGGGACGCACCATGGCGCGCGTCTGATCGGAAAGCTCGCGAGTCTTGGTGGCGCCCAGCTCACCGGGGGCACCGATGATGCGCGTGGGCTCCGAGACGTTGACGGCACGGCCCGACAGGTAGCTGTTGAGCACCTGACGCAGCTCGTCGGCGGTCTGGAAGCGGTTTGCCGGGTCCTTCTCCATGCACTTGAGGATGATGCGCTCAAGGTCGGCGTCGACACCGGAGTTGATCTGGCTCGGCGGAATAGGCAGCTCGTTGACCTGCTTGAGTGCGACCGAGATAGCGTCGTCACCGTCAAAGGGGACGCGGCCGGTGGCGCACTCGTACATCACGACGCCCAGCGAGTAGATATCCGAGGTGGGGCCGAGGTCCTGACCACGGGTCTGCTCGGGGCTGACGTAGTGGGCGGTTCCCAGCACGTTGTTGTCTTGCGTGAGGTGGCTGTTCTTGGCGCGCGCGATGCCAAAGTCCATCACCTTGATGTTGCCGTCGGGCAGCACCATGATGTTCTGCGGCTTAATGTCGCGGTGGATGATCTCGTGCTTGTGGGCGACCGAAAGCGCGGAGCTGATCTGCGAGCCGATCTGGGCGACCTTCTTGGGGTCGAGGGCGCCGTGGCTCTTGATGCCGCTCTTAAGGTCGGTACCGCGCAGGTACTCCATGACGATGTAATAGGTGTCGCCGTCCTTGCCCCAATCGTAGACGCCCACGATATAAGGGGAGGAGAGACCGGCTGCTGCCTGGGCCTCCTGCTTAAAGCGTGCGGCGAAGGTCGCGTCGCCGGCATACTGCGGCAGCATGATCTTGACGGCTACCGTGCGGTCGAGAACCTGGTCCTGTGCACGGTAGACGGTCGCCATGCCGCCTGTTCCTACCTTATCCTTGAGGAGGTATCTTCCCCCGAGGACCCTCTGTTCCATTCCTGCTCCTAACATAACTATTCGCTCAACGATGTGTGTAGTACCTATGATGTGGCCGCTGGGGCCGTGTGGCGCGTTGCCGCTAACCCTTAGGCCGCGGCGCGCCTCGGGTGTCCGATTCGATCATGGGCATCACGCTCCCTGTGCGGCAAGCGCCGCGGTCAGGACGATACCGGCGATCTTGGCGGCCTCGACGTCATGCTTGTCGAAATCCTCCAAGGCCACCGAGATGGCGACCGTGGGTGAATCGTAAGGTGCAAAGCCAACGAACATCGAGTTGACGTTGGTGCCGCCGGTCTCGGCCGAGCCGGTCTTGCCGGCGACCTTGACGCCGGGGATTTGGGCATCGGTGCCGGTGCCGGACTGGACGACGGCAAGCATGGCCTGCTTGACCTGGTCGGCCGTGGCGGAGCTGACGGCCTGACCAAGCGAGCGGGACTGCGTGGTCTTGACCACGGTTCCGTCCGGGGCGAGTACCTGGGCTACAAAGTACGGGTCCATGACCACGCCGCTGTTAGCGATGGCGGCGGCAATCACGGCGTTTTGCATGACGGTGGTCTGCGGGCCGGGCGTGTGGTCCATGCCGACAGGCTGGCCGGCGCCGGCCCAGGCGGTCTCCCACTCGGTCATGAGCGACGGGTCGGCCATGATGGAGGCCGCGGAGGTCAGGTCCTGGCCGAGCTTTTGGCCGTAGCCGAAGGCGTTGGCAAACTGCACGAGCGTGTTTGCGCCAACTTCGTTTGCCACCTGGCCAAAGACGACGTTGGAGGACACGGCAAAGGCCTGCTGCAGGCTGATGGTACCGTAGCTCTCGTTGGCATCGTTGGTGACCGGTGCGTTGCCGATGTCCATGGAGCCGGGCGCCTGGTAGGTGCTGGTAAGGCTGGCGGTACCGGTCTCGAGTGCCGCGGAAAGCGTAACGACCTTAAACGTTGAGCCCGGCGTGTACAGCGCGTCCATGGCGCGATTGTACATGGAGCCGTCCTCGCCGCCGCCCGTCTGCAGCAGGGCATCGATGTTGGTGTTGTCGTAGGTGGGCGAGCTGGCACATGCGAGCACCGCGCCGGTACGCGGGTCGATGACCACTACAGCGCCCTTAAAGCCCTTGAGCGCCTGCTCGGCAGCCGTCTGGATGCGCGAGTCGATGGTGAGCTTGGCGGTGTTGCCCGGCTGGGTCTGGCCCGCGAGCGACGCGATGGCGTTGTTCCAGCTGGAGTAGTCCTTAGAACCGGTGAGCGTGTCGTTCATGACGCTCTCGATGGCGGTGGTGCCATACTGCTGGCTCACGTAGCCAACCACGTGCGCTGCCAGGTTGCCGTTGGGGTAGGAGCGTACGTAGGTGCCGTCCTCCTGCTGCAGCGACTCGGCCAGCGTCACGCCGTCGGACGTGATGATGGAACCGCGCTGGATGTACTTGGAGCGGGCGATGGTGTGGTTGTTGGTCGGCATGTCCTGATAGTCCTTGGCCTTGATGACCTGGACATAGGTGAGGTTGCCGATAAGGATGGCGAACAGCGCCGTAAAGGCGAGCACCGCGCGGGTTAGACGGTTGGCGAGCGCCACGCGGCCGAGCACACCGGATTCAGGTGTGT
>URZB01000164.1 GCA_900552295.1 uncultured Collinsella sp. | reverse complement strand
CGAGATGTAGCTCCGTCTCGTGGGCTCGGAGATGTGTATAAGAGACAGCCCTTTTCCTCCGCCTCGTTAAAGAGCGCAAAGTCGAAGCTATCCACGTCAATCACGTCCACGCCGCCGTCGGCCAACAGGTCGATGCGCAGGCTGTCCATGGCGTCGTTGCCGTGGCGGAGCACGCGCAGGCGCATGCCCTCCAAGTCGGCGACCGTAATGCGTGTCTTGCGCGCCAGCGGGCTCGTGCGCGGCACGTCGATATAAAACGGCACGTTGACGATGCGGAGCTTTTGGCAGGCATCACCCCAGCGCGGCGTCGAAAAACTCGACTGCACTACATCCACCTCGCGACCAAGGCTGCGCATGACGGATTCGCGCTCGTCGTAGAGGTCGCTTACCGGCACAATCTCAAATCGCAGCGACGGCTCCAGATCGTGGATGCCCGTCCACATCGAAAGCGTTTGGCGCCCCGGACACATCATCGACACGCCCAGGCGCACGGCACCGCCGTCGCCCGCCGCACGTCGGGCACGGCGCAGCGCGTCCTCGGACTGCCGCATGATCGAGCGCGCGTCGTCCACCAGCAGTGCGCCGGCCGGCGTCACCTTGACGCCCGAGTGCGAACGTTCAAACAGCGTGATGCCGAACTCGGCCTCGAAGCCCGACACCTGCTTGACGAGTGCTGGGGTCGACACGCGCAATTTTGCCGCCGCACGCGAGAAGCTTCCCAGCTCCGCGGCGGCCGATATGGCCTCAAGTCGTCGATCGTACACGTCAATCTCCCGTTTTCGCGCCCGTGGCCACATGGCGCCACAGGGGGTTGTTTTCGCAGGTCACGCGTTCAGTTGAGCATAAACTACATCGCATAGTGTAAACCTACGGTTAACGCCATTCTAACAAATATGCAATTCACCTGCGCAAATGCAAAGCATACGATAACCTGCGAAAACCACGTGGGTCGATTAATAAGAGCGACCCACCGGGAGGCACAAGAAGGGAAGTTCCTATGAGCAACTGGCTTAAGCTCGAGGGCGATGTCTGCGCCGTGACTGGCGCACTCGGCGGTATGGGCGTCGAGATCTGCCGCGAGTTCGCCCGCAACGGCGCCAATGTCGTCCTGCTCGATCTGGACGAGGAAAAGGTCAAGGCCGCAGCCGCCGACCTCGCCGCCGAGTTTGGCATCCACGCCGAGGGCTACAAGATGAACGCCACCGACGAGGCCGAGGTTCAGGCCGCCGTCGACGCCACCATCGCCGACTTCGGCCGCGTCGACGTCCTCGTCAACACCGCCGGCATCCTGCGCTTTGCCGCTATGGAGGACCTGCCGCTCTCCGACTGGGAGCAGGTGCTCAACGTCAACCTCACCGGTTACTTCATCACCTCACAGCGCTTTGGTCGCGAGATGATCAAGGCCGGCCAGGGCCGCCTGGTGCACATCTCGACCGTTGCCAGCCACTCCCCTGAGACGTTCTCGGGCGTGTACAGCTCCACCAAGGCGGGCGTCAACATGATGTCCAAGATGCTCGCCGCCGAGTGGGGCCCCTACGGCGTGCGCTCCAACTGCGTCGAGCCCTGCTTTGTCAAAACCCCCATGTCGGCCAATTTCTACGCCGACCCCGAGGTCGAAAAGAGCCGCAGCCGCCTGATCGCCACGCGCCGCATCGGCGAGGTCAGCGATATCGCCAACGCCGTCATGTTCCTGGCGTCCAAGCGCTCGGACTTTACCACCGGCGACGCCATCAAGGTCGACGGCGGCTTCTCCAACATGATGGGCGACCTCACCGCCAAGCCCGGCGGCCGTCGCGCCTATGCCGACAACTACCTCAAGAACAAAGGTGTCGAGCTCTGGTCCGATGAGTCCGGCGTCGCCAAGCCGACCGACCAGTAAACCAACATGACAGGGAGGCTCCGCGGACACGCCCGCTCCTCCCCCGTATCGATTAGAAAGAGTCCAATGGCTTCCACCAACTCCAACAAGGGTCGCGCCGTCGTGCTTTCCGCCGCGTGCGTCACCATGTTCTTCATCAGCTCCATCGCGCTGTATTCCGTCGTGAGCAAGAACCTGCTCGCCGTCTACCCCGAGTGGTCGAGCGCCCTTACCTGGGCGTTCCCGGTCTTCCAGACCATCATGGCCGTGACGGGCATCTTCGCCGGCCGCATCTCCGACAAGATCGGTCCGCGCAACGTCGTGATCGCTGCCGCCGTGTGCTACGGCCTGGGCTGGTTCATGTCCGGCACCGTCACCGAGCCGTGGCAGTTCTACCTGTGGTTCTCGCTCGTCGCCGCCGTCGGCAACGGTCTGGGCTACAACCCGGCGCTCACCACCGGCCAAAAGTGGTTCATTGACAAGAAGGGCCTCGCCTCCGGCATCACCCTGGCCGCTTCGACCGCCGGCCCCGCCGTGCTGTCCCCGGTGCTCGCCTCGCTGCTCATCCCGAGCCTGGGCATCTTTGGCGCCCTCAAGGCACTCGGCGTCATCTTCTTTGTGACGATCGCCGCCTCCGCCCTGTTCCTGAAGGCCCCCGAGGCCGGCTGGCTGCCCGAGGGCTTCGAGGCCCCCAAGGGCGGCGCGCATGCCGGCACCTTCGGCGACCTCACCCCAGGCGAGATGGTCAAGACCCCGCGCTTCTGGGTCCTCATCGTCACCTTCGCCTTTGCCGCCACCGCGGGCACCCTGCTCGTGGGCAAGGTTGCCTCCATCGCCGCCGTCCAGCTTTTCGCCGACCCCACGAGCGCCGCGGCCGTCGCCCTCGGCGGTGTAGTGGTCTCCGTCAACACCTGCGCCAACCTGGTTGGTCGTCTGTCCTTTGGCCAGATCATCGACAAGCTCGGCGCCTATAAGTCGCTGCTCATCAGCCTTGTCGTCACCATCGTCGCACTCGTCATCATGTCGATGAGCTTTACGCAGAGTATGTTCTTTGTGGCGCTCGCCCTGCTCGGCTTTAGCTTTGGCGCCCTGCTCGTCATCTACCCGCCGCTCACCGGTGGCGCCTTCGGCACCAGCAACATCGGCGTCAACTACGGCATCATGTTTTTGGGCTATGCCGCTTCCACCTGGATCAGCCAGCCCATCACCGCCGTGCTGTATCACGCCGAGGCTGGCAGCGCCGCCTACCAGCAGTCCTTCTACGGCGCCATTGTGATCGCCGCCATCGCCGTCGTGCTCACCGTCTACATGATGGTCTCCGACAGCAAGAAGAAGTCCGCCTAGTTTTACCGATGCGACAAAGGGACAGCCCCTTTGTCGCATTCCACCGGCCACCAGTATTAAGGAGTCGAAATGTCTGAGCTCAACCCCGTCCGCATTGCCGTTATCGGCGCCGGCGCCATGGGCCGCAACCACATCCGCTTTGTCACCGAGGAGCCCGAGGCCGAGCTCGTCGCCATCGCCGACGCCTTTGAGGGCGCCCGCGCCACGGCCGAAGCCGCCGGCGTGCCGTTTTACACCGATCCCGCCCAGATGATGGACGAGGTCAAGCCCGAGGCCGTCATTATCGCCACCCCCAACGACCTGCACCTGGGCGTTGCCCGCGAGGCTGTAAAGCGCAATATCGTGCCGCTGGTCGAAAAGCCGATCTCCAACGACCTGGAAGATGCCCAGGCTTTCGCCGCCGAGGCCGAGACCGCCGGCGTGCCCGTGCTCGTGGGCCAGCACCGTCGCCACAACCCCTTCGTCAACAAGGCCAAGGAGATCATCGAGTCTGGCGAGCTGGGCAAGCTCACCGTGTCGAGCTTCCACTACATGATCTATAAGAATGACGAGTATTTCGACGTCGAGTGGCGCCGCAAGAAGGGTGCCGGCCCAATCCTGGTCAACCTGGTGCACGACGTCGACCTGCTCCGCTACCTGCTGGGCGAGCCCGTTGCCGTCCAGGGCATGCAGTCCAGCGCCGCCCGCGGTTTTGAGACCGAGGACTCCGCCGTGGTCAACGTCCGTTTTGCCGATGGCGCGCTCGCGAGCATGACCATCTCCGACTCCACCGCCAGCCCCTGGAACTGGGAGGCAACCGCTCGCGAGGATCCGCAGTATCGCCCCTTCGACGCCGATGCCTACTTTATCGGCGGCACTAAGGGCGCCCTGTCGCTGCCCCGCCTGCACCAGTTCTCCTACGACGGCGCCTCCAACTGGCACAAGCCGCTGCAGATGGAAATCCCGGCCGTTGACCCAGCGCTGCCGCACAAGATGCAGCTCAAGCACTTTGTGAAGGTCGTCCGCCGCGAGGTCGAGCCCGTCGTGACCCTGTCTCTTATACACATCTCCGAGCCCACGAGAC
>URZB01000163.1 GCA_900552295.1 uncultured Collinsella sp. | reverse complement strand
CTTATCGTCGGCAGCGTCAGATGTGTATAAGAGACAGCTCATCGACTCGTCCAACCACTTCGAAGTCACCGGTCTCGGAATTGCACCGCTCGGCAGCATCGAGGTCAATCGCGTTCACGATGCCTCAACCTGGCGTTATCGCATGAGCGACATCATCGACCAGCTCAACGAGGCGGGCACCGGTCTGCTCGTCACGGTTGACGAGGTGGACCCGACACTTGACGAGATGATTCAGCTCGCAGCGACGTACCAGCACTTTGTGACCGATGGGAAACGCGTCGCCCTGCTCATGGCGGGACTTCCCAACAACGTCTCGACGCTACTGAACCACAAGACGGTCTCGTTCCTTCGCCGCGCCCAACAATATCATCTGGGTCGCATTGCCGACTATGACGTGCGCGAGGCCCTAATTCGCACAATCCAGGAAAACGATCGCCTGGCAGATGCTGAGGGAATCGATAGAGCCGTTCGCTCAATCTCTGGTTTTCCCTTCCTATTGCAACTCGTAGGCTACCGTGCCTGGGATCTCACAAGCGATTCGAAGGAAATCTCGTCACGCGACTTTGACCTGGGAATCAAAATCGCGCGCGATGAGATGGACGACCGAATCCTCGCGGCAACCTATCGGGAACTCACTGCAGAGGACAAGCGATTCCTAATCGCCATGCTCGATGACGAGGAAGAGTCCACCACCGCTGACCTTGTCGAACGCCTTAAGCGTTCGCCGCAGCAGGTCTCCCGCTACCGACGTCGCATGATAGATGCCGGCATCATCGGGGAACGAGGACGAGGGCTCGTCGCATTTGAATTGCCATTCTTTCGCGACTATCTCGCGGCTCAATGCGCGAAATAGGCATCAAAGAGGCAAAGGGGCTGTCCCTTTGCCTCTTTGTCTATAGGTAGCGGCCAGTGATGCTCTTGGAGCAGGCCGCGATGTCGCCCGGCGTGCCGGCGCAGACGATTTGCCCGCCGGCGTCGCCACCGCCCGGGCCCATGTCGATCACATAATCGGCATTACGGATAAGGTCGAGATCGTGTTCGATCACGATAACCGTGGCGCCCTTGGCGACAAGGCCGTCAAACACACTCAGCAACACCTGAACATCGAGCGGATGCAGGCCGATCGTGGGCTCGTCGAACACGAATACGGCATCATCCTGCACGCGGCCCATCTCGCTCGCAAGCTTAAGACGCTGAGCCTCGCCGCCCGAGAGCGCCGGTGTGGGCTCACCCAGGGTGAGATAGCCCAAGCCCAGGTCGTGCAAGGTCTGCAAGCGCGCCTGAACTTTCTTGAGACCCACCGTGGCGTCGAGGGCCTCGTCCACACTCATGTCCATGAGCTGCGGCAACGTGAGCAGACTCCCGTCCTTGCCCTCGCGATGAATATGCGAAGCCGCGTCTGCATAACGTGAGCCGCGACATGCCGGGCAGACGATCTCGACATCGGGCAAAAACTGCACGTCGAGCGATATCGAGCCCGTGCCATCGCACGTAGGGCAACGCAAAGCGCCAGTGTTGTAGCTAAATGCGCCCGCCTTGTAGCCGGCTGCCTTGGCCTCGGGCGTACGGGCGAAGGCGCGACGCAGCTCGTCATGGATGTCGGCATAAGTCGCCACCGTCGAGCGCACGTTGGCGCCGATGGGCGTAGCGTCAATCAGATTTGCGCGAGCAATGCCCTCGGCATCGACCCAACGCACGTGCCCCGGCAGGCGCTCGCCGGCTGCCTGCGCCTTGAGTGCCGGAATGAGCGTCTCGAGCACCAACGTCGTCTTGCCCGAACCCGAAACGCCCGTCACCGCGACGAGACGGCCGCGCGGGATATCGACTTCGAGCGGCTTGACGGTATGGATGGTATCGGTCGCCATGCGGATGTGGCCCTGGTCGAACATTTCGTCGTCAGTCACCTGCGGACGCAAACGCTTGGAGTCCGATCTCAAAAACGGCGCGATGCGGCTGCCCTGCGATTGTTCGACCTCGTCTACCGTGCCCGCGGCAATCACATTACCGCCGCCTGCTCCGGCAACGGGGCCCATCTCGACCAGATAGTCGGCTTCCGCTAGTACGCGCGTATCGTGG
Source organism: uncultured Collinsella sp. (assembly GCA_900552295.1). Lineage (GTDB taxonomy): Bacteria > Actinomycetota > Coriobacteriia > Coriobacteriales > Coriobacteriaceae > Collinsella. Next base: position 2,199 of record URZB01000163.1, on the reverse strand, counting down.
TCGACAACAACCACGGTGTTGCCGTCATCCACCAGATCGCGCATCACGCCTACCAGGCCGTCGACATTAGCAGGATGCAAGCCAATCGAGGGCTCGTCCAGCACATAGAGCACGCCCGTCGATCGGTTGCGCACCACGCGAGCAAGCTGGACGCGCTGGCGTTCACCCGTGGAGAGCGTGGCGCCGGCGCGGTCGAGCGAGAGATAGTCAAGCCCCAGGTCGACCAGACGACGGGCCGCGCTCAAAAACGAATCGCATATATCCGTCGCCATGGGCCGCATCTCGATTGGCAAGGATGCGGGCACCCCGCGCATCCACTCAATCGCCTCGCCTAACGTCATGGCCGCGGCTTGCGCCAGATTGATACCGCGCACCTGGGGCTGGCGCGCAGCCTCGGAGAGACGCGTGCCGCCACAGTCACGGCATGGCCCCTCGCGCAAAAAGCGCGCAACGCGTTTGAGGCCCTTGTCGTCCTTAACCTTGGCGAGCGCATTCTCGACGGTATAGACGGCGTTGTAATAGGTGAAATCGAGCGGCGTGGCGCCCTCGCCGTTTTTGGGAACGTAGAGAATATGCTTCTTAACCGCCGGGCCGTGAAACACGATGTCGCGCTCTTGAGGCGTAAGTTGGTTAAACGGCACGTCGGTACGCACGCCCATCTCGCCTGCCACTTGCTTCATCAGATCCCACATGAGCGTGCCCCAGGGAAGCACCGCGCCTCCGTTGATGGTCTTGGACTCGTCGGGCACCAGGCTCGCTTCGTCCACCTCGCGCATGACACCGGTACCGCCACAGGTGGGGCATGCACCGCCGCTATTGAAAGCCAAATCCTCGGCACTCGGCGCGTAAAACTCGCGGCCGCATGCAGGGCACGTGAGCGACAGGCCAGCGGCCACGTTAAGGCTCGGCTCCACACGCGCCCCGCAATGCGGGCACACATGATGGGCGCAACGGCTAAAGAGCAGACGCAGGCTATTGTTAAGCTCGGTCATGGTGCCAAAGGTGGAACGCACGCCCGGCACGCTAGGGCGCTGATGCAATGCGAGCGCCGCCGGCACGTGCAGTACCTCGTCCACCTGAGCGTGCTCGGCCTGCGTCAGGCGACGTCGAGTATAGGTGCTGAGCGCCTCCAGGTAACGACGCGAGCCCTCGGCATAAAGAACCCCCAGTGCCAGCGAGCTCTTGCCCGAACCCGACACGCCGGCAATACCCACGAGCTTTCCCAGCGGAATATCGATATCGATGTCCTTGAGGTTGTGTACACGTGCGCCACGTACCTCGATAGCCTGCGGGCTCATCTTCTGTTCCGTCACCTTTATCACCCTACTCATGTCATATAACTCGATCGCGAATGTACGCGCCCAGCATGGGCACGGTAAATCGGACGAGGCCGTATCCGGCAGCCTCGATGACGCGCTCGCGAATCAGGCTTGCGCGATATTTGCTCGCCCAGCTTTGGGTGCGATCGCAACGCTCAATGATATCCGCCATGCGAGTCGGTTTGCCCCCGTCAGCCGCCATGGCCTCGATAAAGAGGCGCTGCGGACTGTGCAGCCCGTAATACAGAGGCGCGTCAACCGCTTCGTAGAACTCGGAGACGGCATCCGCGTGCCCAGCCTCAACATCGCGCTCTTCAATGACCCGCGAGTCACGCCGGACAGCAGAGCGCCACATGTAATATCCCACCAGCTGAACCATATAGGGATGCCCCATGCTCTTGCGCGCCGCGAGGTCTGCCGTCTCCGCATCAACGTAAAGACCAGCGTCTTTGACCGTCTGGATATACGAATCGCGCACTTTGGGCAAAGAAATCGCCCCCAGCGTACGCTGCTGGGCGCGGCGCAAAAACGTCACGCTCGGCTCTTCGAGCAAGTCATCAACCATACTGGGTAAGCCGGCGAACACCAGCGCAAGACCGCGCTGGTCGCTATCGGACAAGCCCGTGGCATCTTGATCTCCGAGCACTTGCTGATAGAGAACGGCAAGAGCCGCCAGTTCCTCGATAGACGCAGATTGGGCCTCGTCAATCGCAAACAGTAAGCCCTTTCCCGGCCCGAGTTTCTTGAGGCGCTCGTTGACCAGCCCTCGCAACGTTTCGCCCTTTGCTCGCGCCGCCTCGACCGACATCCGGCCAAACGACGGCCCAAACTCCATTGACGTCACAACGGGTTTATTCGAGCGAAGCGCGTCGGCCAAGCG
>URZB01000162.1 GCA_900552295.1 uncultured Collinsella sp. | reverse complement strand
ACGAGATGTAGCTCCGTCTCGTGGGCTCGGAGATGTGTATAAGAGACAGCTGGACGATCGAAGGACCGTGGACGCCGATGAACCAGAAGAACGCGGTGGCTGCCTGGATAAGGATAAGGCCAGGATAGGTTTCTGCCGCAGTGAAGAGCGGGGAGAGCAGCTTGATGAGCAGCTCGGAGAACGGAACGCCCATGAGGTTGCGCACGACAACATCGATGATGCCGCAGATGATGACAGCGCCGCCAAAGGGGATAATGTCGCGGAAGTTCTGAGCGATGGCGCCCGGGACCTCCTTGGGCAGCTTAATGGTCAGATCGCGCGAGACGCAGAATTTGTAGACCCACACGGTAATGAACGCGGCGATATAGGCCGAGAACAGACCGCGCGTACCCATGCTGGTGCAATCGAAGACAGAAAGCTCGGAGCCGTTGAACTTGGTGGTGAACTGCGTAACAGCGAGCAGCAGCATGCTGCACTGGGCGGCAACCATGGTGGAGCCGTCGTTGAGCACTTTGCCGGCGGGCATGCGACGGTTCATGGAAGCCGTAAAGTTCTTGGCAGTGGTGCCGGCAACCATGATGCCCATGACACCCATGGTGAAGTTGTACAGCTTGTTGCACCAGTCGATGAGCGGCTGGGGCAGCGTGATGCCGACTACGCCGGGAAGGGTGGCAATGAGCAGAAAGATCGAAGAGGTGAGGACAATGGGCATGCACCCAAGGAATCCGTCCTTGATGGCCTGGAGGTAGATGTTCCTCGAGATCTTCTCAAAGAACGGTTGATGCTTCTCGAGCATCTTTACGATGGCGTCCATAGAGCTCCTTTGCTACTTGATGCGCGATGCATGTGGATGGAACTGGTCGTCGATGGATGGTCAGGACTGCCCGGAAACCTTCCTGATTAAGGAAGGCATTGCGAAATGACAACGTTGTCATTTCGTTAATGACAACGTAAGACATTTTTGGAAGAGCAACAAGGATTTACGGGTGAACGGTCGATATTGTCCGATAAACGGCTGATTTATCAGTCAGGCAGGTAGTGTATGCTAGAACGCAAAAAACGAGCGATAGAGAACCGAGTGGAGAAGCAGTGGCAACGATGGACAAGAAAAACGTCTCGATGAACGATGTAGCGATTGCCGCGGGTGTTTCTCTTAAGACGGTGTCGCGCGTGATCAACGAGCCCGATAGCGTGCGCGAGTCGACACGCGATAAGGTCCATTCCGCAATGGAGGCGCTCGGGTTTCGAACCAACTTTGCCGCGCGTTCGCTCAAGTTGGGTCGTTACGGGTGCATCGGCGTGGTGCTGTTCCACTTATCGGGCGGTGCCGTGGACATGATTGACGGTATCGCCGATGCCGCCGAAGAACGCGGCTTTGCGCTCACGATGATTAAGAAGTGCGGAGGTGAGAAGATGACTCTTGCCGATGCGGCGCGCAGAATGTCGCAGTTGCCTGTTGATGGCATGATCTTCAACCTGCGTCAGATGGTCGATGACTTTGATACCTTTGAGGCGCCGAAAGACCTCAAGACGGTGATTATTACGCCGATGGAGCATCCTACCTGCTCCACCGTCAGTGACGACCAAGAGGGCGGCGCGCGCATGGCGTGCGAGTACTTCTTGAATCACGGGCACAAGAACGTGTACTTCGTCTCTGGTAAGAAAGAGTCGCTGTCGAGCCAGTGCCGTATGAGAGGTTGGCGTGCGGCACTCGAGACGCGTGGCATTGAGCCGCCCGAGCCTCTGCAAGGCGATTGGAATGCGGATAGTGGCTATGCCGCAGGCCTTGTGCTTGCCGATAAACCCGATTGCACGGCGGTCCTCGCTGCTAACGACTGCATGGCAAACGGCGTGATGATGGCTCTACATGACAAGGGTCTGAGTGTGCCCGATGATGTGTCCGTGATCGGCTTCGACGATGAGCTCTACAAGACGATTCCCAACTCGATTCTGACGTCGGTGAAGTTCCGTCACCGCGAGCTGGGCGTCCGTGCGCTCAACGAAGTCGTCGCAGGTCTGGAAGCCCCGAGCTCCAGAAGCCGTACGCTCGTCTCGGGTGTGCTGGTCGAGCGTTCCAGCGTAAAGGACCTGCGGGTGTAGACGTGCTCGGCTCGTTCATCTCAATCTGTAACAGTTAGGACCCAAAAACTCGGCTAGATGTTATAGATTTAGACAATTCGGTCCGGCTTATTCCGTTTGTCTCAATCTGTAACAACTAGACGGTCAAAAGTGGTCTACATGTTACAGATCGAGATTGTTCGGCCCGGGCCGCCCGTTCGTCTAAATCTGTAACAGCTTGGACCGAAAAACTCGGCTAGATGTTACAGATTGAGATGAACAGGAGGACGGGTGCGGTCTAAACAAAATGGCCCGCGCATCACACATCGATGCACGGGCCATTTATTGTCTGCAAGCGGCAGGTGGTGTCAGCGTCTTATGCCTCGAGGTTTTCCTCGATCCAGGCGACGGCGCCCTTGGGATCCTTAGTGAGGTCGATGTACTGTTTGCCCTTGGGCGACAGCAGCGTGATGCCCAGGCGGTCGGTGTCGGCCTTCATCTCGTTGTAATAGGTGCGAACCTGCGGAGCCAGGACGATGACGTTGTACTGGTCCATGATGGCGTAGTGGCTGCCGTAGGCACCGGCGTTGGCGGTAATGTCGATGCCCAGCTCGTCGGCGCCTTCCTTAAGCGCGTTGGCGAGCAGTGCAGAGGTGCCGGCGCCAGCGCACAGAACCAGAACCCTCAGATCCTTGCCCTTAAGGGCGGACGGAGCTGCGGAGGCCTCGGTGGCAGAAGCGGTCTCGACAACAGGAGCCTCAACGGCGGGGGCGGCAGCGGTCTTGACGGCCTTGGTCTCCTCGGCCTCTTCTTCGGCCAGGGTCTCGGCCTCCTGCTTGCACAGGACGTTGTCGTAGGCCTTGCAGAATGGGTAGTAGATCAAGAAGTCAACGACCAGCAGGACGACAACCAGGACCAGAGAGATCGGCTGGAAGTTGGTGTCGATGAAGGTGCCGATCGGTCCGGGGAGTGCCCACGGCATGGCATAGATAAAGCCGTTCATGCCCAAAAAGTCGATGAAGAACTTACCAATGAGGACGTTGGCCACGGGGGCAAACAGGAACGGGATCAGGAAGTACGGGTTGAGGATGATGGGCGCGGCGAACAGCAGCGGCTCGTTGACGGCGAACATCACGGGTACGACAGAGGCTTTGCCGACGGCCTTGAGCTGCTTGGAGCGCATAAAGAGCAGGAAGATGATCGGGACAATGAACGTGGCGCCGGTGCCGCCGAGTTCGCCGATGTAGTTACCGAAGTTCTCGGTCAGGGCGAGGGCGGGGTGACCGCCGGCCTGCAGCGTGGCGAGGTTGGTGGTGATGTTGCCAAACAGCGCGGCGTTGAGGGCAGGCTTAACGACCGAGGGGCCGTGGATGCCCATGAACCAGAACAGCGGGATCATGAACCAGATGAGGGCGAGGCCGGCGTAGGAATCGGCAGCGGCGAACAGCGGGCTCACCAGCGTGGAGATGACGTTGGCAAACGGGACGGCCAAGCAGGTGCGGCAGATAACGTCGATGACGGCGACAAACAGGATGGAGAAGCTGAAGGCGAAGATGTCGCGGAAGTTCTGGGCGATGGCGCCGGGGACTTCTTTGGGCAGCTTGATGGTGATGTCTCGCTTAATGCAGAAGGCATAGATGTTGACCGTGGCAAATGCGGCGACAAAGGAGCTCAGCAGGCCCTTGGTGCCCATGTTGTCGGTAAAGAACACCGAGACATCGGCGCCGTCGATCTTGGCACTCGTCTGGGTAACGGCCAAGATGAGCATAGCGCACATGGCGGCGACCATGGTGCTCGTGGCGTTGATGGCCTTGCCGGCAGGCATGCGGCGGTTCTTGGAGCCGGTCAGCGCGCTTGCGGTGGTGCCGGCGACCATGATGCCCACGACGCCCATCGTGAAGTTGTAAACCTTGTTGCAGAAGTTCACGACGTCGACGTTCCACCAGTCGGGCAGCGTAAAGCCGCCGACCGTGGCGACAACGCCCGGCAGGGTCGAAATAAGCAGGAAGACAGAAGAAGACAGGATGATGGGCATTGCTGCCAAAAAGCCGTCTTTAATGGCCTGAAGGTAGATGTTCTTAGAGACCTTGTCGAAGTACGGCTGACCTTTCTCCAAGAACTTAACGATCGATTCCATAGTTCACGCTCCTCTTTGCATGAAATCTTAATGGCATGGACGTTGAAAACCTATATGGTCTCCCGCTTGCTAAAAGCGCGGGTGCAGGCGGGGTCGGTCCCAGGG
>URZB01000161.1 GCA_900552295.1 uncultured Collinsella sp. | reverse complement strand
GGCGGGCGTCGGCCACCTGGAGGGCACGAGCCTGCCGGTGGGCGGCATCTCGACGCATTGCGTGCTCACCGCGCACTCGGGCATGCGCAACCTGAGCATGTTCGACGACATTCACTCGTTGGAGCCCGGCGACCTGGTGCTGCTGCACACCATGACCAAGACGCTCGCCTACAAGATGGTGGACTCCGAGGTGGTGCTGCCCGAGGAGATGGAGTCGCTAACCATCGAGCCCGGCGCCGACAAGGTGACGCTCGTCACCTGCACGCCCTACGGCGTGAACGACCATCGCCTGCTGGTGCACTGCGTGCGCACCAAGTACAGCAAGAAGGACGTCGACAAGCAAAAGTCGCTGGCCGGCCGCCACTGGGGCAAGCGCGAGTTTGCCGTGCTTATCGTGGTCGTGGCCATTGTACTGTTGCTGCTGGACATCGTGATCCACGCGGTTCGCAAGCGCCGCAAGGCCAAGGTCTCGGCATAAGTCATTCTTCAGAACCACCACAATGGGGACAGGCACCTTTGTGGTGGTCGGGACTTCCAAACCATCACAACATTCGATGAAAATTTCGATTTTGACGAAAAGCGTCGAATGTTGTGATGGTTTTCGTTGCGGGCGGGATGGTTTTCGTAGTGGGCGAGACGCTTTTCGCTATGGACGGTGCGGTTTCGCTGCAGAACCGACAGCCCGCCGCCCTCGTTACGTTTTCGCTGCATTTGGGTAAAGCACCTGCTCCAAGCGGCGTTGCCTTGTATACTAGAGCGGTTTATCTGTTATGCGGAAGGGAGCGCCTATGGCACTCAGCGAGAAAGACGTGCGCGGCATCGCCGAGTACGCAAAGATCGCACTGACCGATGACGAGCTCACCCAGATGACGTCCTACATGAACGACGCCGTCCAGATGCTCGAGCCCGTCTTGCAATATGACTTGCCCGACGTGGAGCCCACGTTCCATCCTATCGGAAGCCTGTCCAACGTGATGGGCGATGACCTGCGCGAGCCCGAGCGCGACCTGCCGCTCGACGTCGCGCTCGAAAACGCCGGCAGCGCGCGCGACCGCTACTTCCGCGTGCCGTCCATTTTGGGAGAGGGGGAGAGCGAGTAATGGCGCTAAGCTTCGATTCCCTTACCGCCGCCCAGATCGCCGCGGGCGTTGCCGCCGGCGACTTTACCGCTACCGAGGTGGCCCAGGCCTCCCTTGCCGCCATCGAGGCGCGCGAGGGCGGGGTCCAGGCATTCCTGCAGGTGGCGCCCGAGCTTGCGCTCGAGGCCGCCGCGCGCGTGGATGCCGATCGTGCCGCAGGCAAGCCGCTGCCCCCGCTCGCGGGCGTGCCGCTGGCCATTAAGGACAACATGAACCTCGTGGGCACGCGCACCACCTGCGCCTCCCGCATGCTCGGGGATTACCAGAGCGTCTACACCGCCACCTGCGTCCAGCGCATGCTCGACGCCGGCTGCCTGCCCATGGGCAAGGCCAACATGGACGAGTTCGCCTTTGGCAGCTCCACCGAGAGCTCGGCGTTCCACCGCACCAACAACCCCTGGGATACCGAGCGCGTGCCCGGCGGCTCCTCGGGCGGCTCCGCTGCAGCCGTCGCCGCGGGCGAGGTCGCGCTCTCGCTGGGCTCGGATACCGGCGGCTCCATTCGCCAGCCGGCGTCGCTGTGCGGCGTGGTGGGCTTTAAGCCCACGTATGGTGCCGTGAGCCGTTACGGCGTGGTTGCCTTTGGCTCGTCGCTCGACCAGGTGGGACCCTTTGGCCGCACGGTCGAGGATGTCGCGCTGGCCATGAACGCGCTTACCGGCGCGGGTCACGATCCGTACGACTGCACCAGCCAGGATTGCGCCGTCGACTTTACCGAGCATCTCAACGACAGCGTCGAGGGCAAGCGCGTGGGCATTATCCCTGCGTTTATGGAGGCCGAGGGCCTGACGCCCGAGGTCAAGACTGCTGTCCAGCACGCCGCCCAGGAGCTGCAGAACCAGGGTGCCGAGCTGGTCGAGGTCGACCTGCCGCACCTGGACGCCGCCATCGCCGCCTACTACGTCATCGGCCCGGCCGAGGCGTTCTCCAACCTGGCCCGCTTCGACGGCATTCGCTACGGCTATCAGGAGGAGGGCTGCGCCAACCTGTCCGACCAGAGCTCGCTCTCGCGCGCCCATGGCTTTGGCGCCGAGGCCAAGCGCCGTCAGATGCTCGGCGCCTACCTGCTGAGCTCGGGCGTGTACGACAAGTACTACTACGCCGCGCAAAAGGCCCGCACGCTCATCACGCAGGACTACGACGCCGCGTATGCCAAGGTGGACACCATCCTCATGCCCGCCTCGCCGCGCACGGCCTTTAAGTTTGGCGAGATCAGCGACCCCACGCAGATGTATCTCTCCGACCTGTACACCATTTCGCTCAACATTTGCGGCAACGGCGGTATCTCGGTGCCGCTGGGCCTGGGCGAGGATACTCAGCTGCCCGTTTCTGCCCAGCTGGTTGGTCCGGCGTTTAAGGACCGCCAGCTGCTCACGTTTGCCCGCGCCTTGGAGCGCGGCTTTGCGGATGCCGCCACGGGTGCGCCCGCGCTTTCCGTCGCGCCCGATTTTGCCGGGAAGGGAGGCGAGCTGTAATGAAGGAGCTTTCCGAGGTCCTGCAGGATTGGGAGGCCGTGATCGGCCTGGAGATTCATACCGAGCTCACCGCACTCGATACCAAGATGTTCTGCAACTGCAAGCTCAGCCACGATGACGAACCCAACGCCAACGTGTGCCCGGTGTGCCTGGGCCTGCCCGGCGCCTTGCCGGTGCCCAACAAGCGCGCCATCGAGAGCATCGTCAAGGCCGGTCTCGCCACCAACTGCGAGATCCAGCGCCACTCGATGTTCTACCGCAAGCACTACTTCTATCCCGATATGGCCAAGAACTTCCAGACCACGCAGGGCCCGGTCGCCTTTGCCATGTACGGTCACCTGGACCTGGACGTGACCGGTCGCGGTGCCGCCGAGCGCCCCGACTGCGCATTTGGCGAGGCCGAGGCCCAGAGCCTGGCGAGCGCCTCGGCCAACGCCGAGGGCCTGTCCACGTCCATGACGTCGACCATGCGCGAGGGCAACCAGCGCGCCGGCCATCTGGCCAGCTATGACGCGTCCAACCTGCAGATGCCCGAGCGTCGCGAGGACGGTTCCTACACGGTGCCCATCCGTATCCTTCGCATCCACATGGAGGAGGACGCCGCCAAGATGGTGCACGTGGGCGGTGCCGAGGGCCGCATTACCGCCGCGGCCGAGTCGCTCGTCGACTACAACCGCTGCGGCACGCCTTTGATTGAGCTCGTGACTGAGCCCGACTTGCGCACGCCCGAGGAGGCCCGCCTGTTTATGGAGAAGCTCCGTCGCATCTTTGTGACGCTGGGCATTTCGGACTGCTCCATGGAGAAGGGTTCCATGCGCTGCGACGGCAACGTGTCGCTGCGTCGCCGCGGCGAGACCAAGCTGGGCACCAAGACCGAGCTTAAGAACCTCAACTCGTTTAAGAGCCTGCATGATGGCCTTGCCTACGAGATTTGCCGCCAGGCCGAGGTGCTCGAGGAGGGCGGCATCATCTATCAGGAGACCCGCCACTGGGAGCCCAGCCGCAAGCGCACCGTGGTCATGCGTGTGAAGGAGACGGCCGACGACTACCGCCTGTTCCCCGACCCCGATCTGGCGCCGTTCGATCTGGACGACGAGTTCATCGACCGCTGCCGTGGCGAGATCCCCGAGCTGCCCGATGCCAAGCGCGCCCGTTTTGAGGCCGACTTTGGCATTAAGACGGCCGATGCCGAGCAGATCGCCGGCGACCCGGAGTTTGCCGAGTTCTTTGAGGCCGCCGCTGCCGGTATGGCTGGTAAGGAGGCCCAGACGGTCGCAAACCTGCTGGTGAACGAGATGATCGCCTACCTTAAGGGTGCAGGCGTGTCGCTCGCCGAGTCCGGCATCGCGCCGGCTCAGGTGGCAGCGCTGGCTAAGCTGCTGGCGACCGATGCCATCAGCTCCAACCAGGCGCACGAGGTCTTTGAGGCCATGGCTCAGACCGGCGACGATCCCAACAAGATCGTTGACGAGCGTGGTATGCGTCAGGTGAGCGATGCCGGCGCGCTGCAGCCGATTGTGGATGAAGTGCTGGCAAACTGTGCCGATCAGGCGCAGCAGTATCGTGACGGCAACCAGAAGGTCATCGGCTTTTTGGTGGGCCAGTGCATGAAGGCGAGCCGCGGCAAGGGCAATCCGAAGCTCTTCAACGAGTTGCTGAGAACGTCGCTCTCGTAAACGGGAACCCGGGAGCCCCGGCCTGTCTCTTATACACATCTCCGAGCCCACGAGACG
>URZB01000160.1 GCA_900552295.1 uncultured Collinsella sp. | reverse complement strand
TCTTAAGGGAGGTGTCGCGGACGTCGTGGGCCTTGGCACCGAAGATGGCGCGCAGCAGGCGCTCCTCGGCGGTCAGAGCGCTCTCGCCCTTAGGCGTGACCTTGCCGACCAGGATGTCGCCAGGGCCGACCTCGGCGCCGATGCGAATAATGCCGTCCTCGTCGAGGTTGGCAAGCATATCCTCGGAGAGGTTCGGGATCTCGCGGGTGATCTCCTCGGGGCCGAGCTTGGTGTCGCGGGCATCGATCTCGTGACGGGTGATGTTGATGGTCGTCAGCAGATCCTCGGCCACCAGGCGCTCGGACACGACGATACCGTCCTCGTAGTTGAAGCCTTCCCACGGCATGTATGCCACGGTGAGGTTCTGACCCAGTGCGAGCTCGCCATGATCGGTCGAAGGACCGTCAGCCAGGGGCTCGCCCTGCTCAACGGTGTCACCGACGCGCACGAGCGGACGGTGGTTGATGCAGGTGGACTGGTTGGAGCGCTGGTACTTGGCCAGGTGATACTCGTCCATGCCGCCGGCATGCTTGACGATGATCTTGGCGGCGTCGGCAAAGATGACCTCGCCGGCATTCTTGGCCAGGGTGACCTCGCCGGAGTCCAGGGCGGCGCGACGCTCCATGCCGGTACCGACATAGGGAGCGGCAGGGTGAACCAGCGGCACGGCCTGACGCTGCATGTTAGCGCCCATCAGCGTACGCTTGGCGTCGTCGTGCTCGAGGAACGGGATCAGCGTGGCTGCGACGGAGAGCATCTGACGCGGCGAGACGTCCATGTAGTCGACGTCCTCGACAGGCACGTCGGCGGGAGCGCCGAAGGAGCCGTCGAAGTCTCGGGTACGGGCGATCACGGTGTGCGGGCGGACAAGCTTGCCCTCGGCATCGGTCGTGATGAACTCGTTGGTCTTGGGATCGAGCGGCGTGTTGGCCGGCGCAATGACGTGCTTCTCTTCCTCGTCAGCGGTCATCCAGTCGATCTGGTCGGTGGCAACGCCGTTCTCGACGCGGCGGAACGGAGCCTCGATGAAGCCGTACTCGTTGACGCGGGCGTAAAGGGCGAGCGAGCCGATCAGGCCGATGTTGGGGCCTTCGGGGGTCTCGATCGGGCACATGCGGCTGTAGTGCGAGTTGTGAACGTCGCGGACGGCCGTCGGCACGTTGGTGCGGCGGCTGGAGCCGGACTTGTGGCCGGCAAGACCGCCAGGGCCGAGTGCGGACAGACGGCGCTTGTGGGTCAGACCGGTCAGGGGGTTCGCCTGGTCCATGAACTGCGAGAGCTGCGAGGAACCGAAGAACTCCTTGATGGAGGCCACGATCGGGCGGATGTTGATGAGCGACTGCGGGGTGATCTCGTCGATGTCCTGGGAGCTCATGCGCTCACGGACGACGCGCTCCATACGGCTCATGCCGATACGGAACTGGTTGGCGACGAGCTCGCCGACGGTACGGATGCGGCGGTTGCCAAAGTGGTCGATGTCGTCGACCTTGAAGCCCTGCTCGCCGGCAGCGAGGGACAGGAGGTAGCGCAGCGTCGCGACGATATCCTCGTCGGTGAGCACCGTGACCTCTTCCTCGGTGGTGAGGTTGAGCTTCTTGTTGACCTTGTAACGACCGACGCGGGCCAGGTCGTAGCGCTGCGGGTTGAAGAGCAGACCCTCGAGCAGGCTGCGGGAAGCGTCCACGGTGGGAGGCTCGCCCGGGCGCAGACGACGGTAGATCTCGATGAGGGCGTCCTCGCGGGTGAGGGCGGTGTCGCGCTCCAGGGTGCGCTTGATCACATCGGAGTTGCCGAGTAGCTCGATAATGTCGTCGTTGGTGACGGCGATGCCAAGGGCGCGCAGGAACATCGTGGCGCTCTGCTTGCGCTTACGGTCGATGGAGACCATGAGCTGGTCGCGCTTGTCGACCTCAAACTCAAGCCAGGCACCGCGGGACGGAATGATCTGGGCCTTGTAGATCTGCTTGCCCGAATCCATCTCGGAGCTGTAGTACACACCCGGGGAACGGACGAGCTGCGAGACGACGATACGCTCGGTACCGTTGATGATGAAGGTGCCCTGATCGGTCATCATAGGGAAGTCGCCCATAAAGACGAGCTGCTCCTTGATCTCGCCGGTCTCCTTGTTGGTGAGACGGACGTCGGTCAGAAGCGGGGCCTGATAGGTCATGTCCTTCTCGCGGCACTCCTCGACGGTGTGCGCGGGGTCGCCGAACTGATGCTCGCCGAAGGTAACCTCGAGAACATGGTTCTGGCTCTGGATGGGGCTGGATTCCTTGAACGCCTCACGAAGGCCCTCGTCCTTAAAACGCTCAAAGGATTCCCTTTGAACAGAGATAAGGTTGGGGAGCTCCATGGCCTCCGGGATTTTCCCGAAGCTGACGCGCTTGCGCTCAGTGGCAGTGTATGCGTAGGTCACCAGGTTTTTCCTCCTTCACGGAAATGCTCGGTGGGTTGGCGAGGCATAGCTTCGCCAGTTATCGCAACCTAATAGTTTATCAGGTACCGACCGTTGGGCAAGAAAAGCCTTGACGCGATTGAGTTTTTGGAGTAGCAAAGTTTTTCGACAGAAAACACGCAGGTAGATAGTGGTATACCGAACATCTGTTCATATATTTTCTGTGAACAGAGAGCCGGCAATCGCAGCTCTTATAAAAAACGGGCGCGAACCGAGGTCCGCGCCCGTAAATGTCGATGTCCGAAGGCTTACTTGCGCATCAATCCGCCGCGCTCGTCGATGGCGTCCCAGAAGGCGCCGGCAAAGCGAGGATCGCTTGCAGCCATGAGAGCGTTGGTGGCCATCCAGCCAGAGGGAGTGCCGGTGTCGTAGCCCGACAGCGGGTCGATGACGACCGCGTACATGGCCTCGCGATCGAGCGAACGGGCCATTGCGTCGGTGAGCTGGATCTCGCCGCCCTTGCCGGCCTGCTGATCTGCCAGCAGGTTCATGACCAGCGGGCTCAGCAGATAGCGGCCGACGATGTACAGGTTGGACGGAGCAGCCCCGGGAGCGGGCTTCTCGACCAGACCGCCGATGCGCCAGACAGCGCCCGGCTCGGCATCGGCAACGCCCTCGGCGCCCTCGAGCGAACCGACGCGCTCGCCGGCGATAACGCCGTAGCGGCTGACTTCCTCGGGCGAGCAAGCAGCGACGGCGATAACCGAAGCGCCACCGTGCTCCTTGGAAACGGCGACCATCTTGTCGCAGATGTCGCGGTTAGGCACAACGTAGTCGCCCAGAAGAACCAGGAAGTTCTCCCCTATCACGGCGTCGGCAGCAGAGCGAATAGCATGGCCGAGGCCCTTGGGCTCGTACTGATAGCGGAAGTCGACCGGCATACCGCCAGCGTGGGCGACGGCATCGGCATAGGCGTTCTTGCCGCGCTCGCGCAGCAGGTTCTCGAGCGAGCGATCGGGCTGGAAGTAGTTCAGTAGCTCGGGCTTACCGGGAGAAGTAACGATGATGGCGTCGTCGACTTCCTCGGGGTCGAGCGCCTCCTCGACGACGTACTGAATGACGGGCTTGTCGAGCACCGGCAGCATCTCTTTGGGCGTGCACTTGGTGCCAGGCAGAAAACGCGTGCCAAGACCGGCGGCGGGGATGATTGCCTTCATGTTATTCAAAGATCCTTTCGCAGGCGCAAAAGCGCCCCATGCGTGCGGCACACAGCCGCAGACCAAATTGCGATACCTAAGCATCTTACCGCTGGAACTATATGTCGCTACAAGGCAGAGACAATTCTTCAGCAGGTCAACGCAAATTATTGCTCGAATGGTGCAATTTTATTGCCCAACGGCAGGGTGCCCGATACGACGCAAATCACAGAACATGGCAGTTTGAGCTACCGATGTCGAGGGACCGAAAAACAAAAAAGACGGGGCTCGCAATGCGAACCCCGTCTGCAAAGAAATCTGGCGAGAAAGCCTGATTACTTGAGGGTGACAGCAGCGCCAGCAGCCTCGAGCTTCTCCTTGGCAGCCTCGGCGTCCTCCTTCTTGGCACCCTCGAGAACAGCCTTGGGAGCGCCCTCGACGACCTCCTTGGCCTCCTTCAGGCCAAGGTTGGTGAGCTCACGGACGGCCTTGATGACCTGGATCTTGTTGTCGCCGAAGCCCTCGAGCACGACGTCAAACTCGGTCTTCTCCTCCTCAGCGGGAGCAGCCTCGGCAGGGGCTTCGTTTGCAGCGGGGGCCTCCTCGGGCTTTTCCGCGCCATAGACCAGACCGCTGCGGTACTCCGCAGCAGCGGCTTCAAACTTATCTGCCGCACCGTAGAAGGTGGCCAGGCTTTCGCCCTTGTGCACATCTGTCTCTTATACACATCTGACGCTGCCGACGATAAGGCTCG
>URZB01000159.1 GCA_900552295.1 uncultured Collinsella sp. | reverse complement strand
GTGCACGGGAATACGGATGGTACGGGCCTGGTCGGCAATAGCGCGCGTAATGGCCTGACGGATCCACCACGTGGCGTACGTGGAGAACTTAAAGCCCTTCTGGTAGTCGAACTTCTCGACGGCGCGGATCAGACCGAGGTTGCCCTCCTGGATCAGATCCAGGAACAGCATGCCACGGCCGACATAGCGCTTGGCGATGGAGACGACCAGACGCAGGTTTGCGCTGATGAGCGCCTGCTTGGCCTCAAGACCAACATTCTCAATACGCGTAAGTCGACGCATCTCGGAGCATGTGAGTTCAATCTCGCCTGCATCGGCAGCCTCGAGCTTCTCGGTAGCCTCGAGACCGGCCTCGATCTTCATGGCCAGATCGACCTCTTCAGATGCGGTCAGCAGGTCGACCTTACCGATCTCCTTGAGGTACATACGAACCGGGTCGCCGGTCAGCATCACCGTGGAGGCATCGATGCCGCGCACGCGCGAACGCGAACGGGACGTGCGCACGGTGCGCTTCTTCTTGCTCTTGGAAGAGCCCATCTCGGCATCGGCCTGGCGGGCCATCTTAAGCTCGTGATCGTCAAGCGAGCCGGAATCGTGCTCGTCATCGTCGAAATCGTCGGTATCGTTATCGTCATCGTCAACGTCCATCGGGGCGTCGTCGTTTCCGCTCGCGGAGATAATCTGGATGCCGCTGTTGCGCAGCGCGGAATACACCGCGTTGAGCTGCTCATCGGAGACATCGATATCCTTCAGGGCGACCTGAATCTCGTCCTCGGTTACCGAAGTCCTGTTTGAGCCGTTGCCCATGAGCTTTGCAACGTAGGATTCCAGCCCAGTACCCGTGCTCTCAGTCTTTTTTGGCACAGATTCTCCCTTCGTAGTCCACAGGACTCAATACTTTAGCACACACATGAACGTCTATACCCAAAATAAAGACAGGATATAGGCGAGAATACGCTGGTTGACCACAACATCTAGGCCTGATCGGTACCTGCGGCCTCCAAACCGATCAAACGGAACGGGTCGGCCACGCCACCAATCGACTTTTGGAGCTCGCGCTGGCGCTGTGAATCTTGCACCGCCTGCATCGTTAGCACGCGACGGGCCTCATCGTCGAGCGAACGGTCCTGACGCAACTTGGCCTGCGCGGCCCGCATGCGACGTTTGATGGTGTAGAGCTCGAGTGTATCGAGCATAAAGACGATATTCGTCTCGGTCGGGTGCTTACTCGTTGCCGAGATGCGCCCGGCGCAGACAAGCGACGCCGCCTCGGGACACACCGCGCGCGCCGCATCCATGCAGGCCGCGGGATCGGTTCCCGGCGGCGTTGCCAGCACGGCCCACGCAATGGACTCGTGACGCGGGTCGACCCACTCGATGGAGCAGATGCGGTCGGCATACGTGCGGAACAGATCGGGGTAGCTCGTGAGCATCGTCAGCAGCTCGCGCTCCCCCGCCAGGGATTTCCGCTCCAGATCGGTCAAAACGATCGGCATCGGCGGAGCTGCCGCCGCGCTTGAGCTATCGGCAACGGGCGCAGTGCTTTCCATCCCCGCCGGCACATCGATTGGCGGCAAATCCTCGTCGACCTCCACCGGCGCGGCCCCATAGGCATCAAGCGGAACGTAGTCGTACGGGTCCTCCTCGACCGGTGCGGACACCGGCGGCGTCGCACCCGCGGCCCAGGCACCGCGAGACGTCCCCTGCGAACCAGACGCCCGACCGCCCGCGATGCCCGCGCGCTCAGCTTGCGCGCGTTGACGCTCGTAGTTCTGCTCACGCCGGCGCTCGGCATCCTCACGCTTGGCGACATCGCGAAACACGCGGCCCGAACTCGCGCGCACGGTCTCCAGGTCCAAACCCAACAGGTCGGCAATCTGGATAAAGTACGTGTCGATCATATAGCTGTCGCGCAGCGGATAGATGAGCGTCAGCGCATCCTCGAGCGCCTTGGCACGACCGCCCGGTGTGGTAATGTCGCTCGACTCCTGCAGCGAGCGGTACACAAAGTCCATGAGGGGCTCGGCGGCATCGATGCGCGCCTGAAGTGCCTCGCCGCCATGCGCCGTGATGAACTCCATGGGGTCGTTGCCGTCGGGCAGCACCACGCAGCGCAGGTCCATCGAATCCTGCTCGATAAACTGAATCGCGCGACGGGCAGCCTTTTGACCGGCGGCGTCGCCATCGAACATATACACAATGCGCTTGGCAAAGCGGGTGAGCGTCTTTACGTGATGCTCCGTGAGCGCCGTGCCAAGCGTGGCGACGACGTTTTTGATTCCCGCCTCCCAGCAGGCGATGCAGTCGGTATATCCCTCCACCACGATGGCGGTATCCTGCGCAACGATAAACTCCTTGGCCCAGTTAAAGCCATAGAGGTTTCGCTTTTTCTGAAACACACTCGTCTCGGCCGTGTTGAGGTACTTGGGCTGACCATCGCCCATGATGCGCCCGCCAAAGGCGATATTGTGACCCTGCTCATCAAAGATGGGAAACATCACGCGGTCGTAAAAGCGGTCCGCGAGCTGTCCGCGCCCGCGGCTCACGGCCACATTGGCGTCAATCATCTCCTGCGGGGTAAAGCCCGCCTGCGACAGATGCGACACCAGCGCGTTGCGACCCGGCGCAAAGCCCAGGCAGTAGCGGCGACAGACATCTCCGCCCATGCCACGACTGGCAAAGTACTCGCGCGGACGGCTGTCCTTACCGCGCATAAGCATGGTGTGGTAGAACTGAGCCGTCTCGGCGCACAGGTCATAGATGCGGGCACGCTTGGTGCCGCGATCGCGCTGCGCACCGGTATCGTGCAGCTCAATGCCGGCACGGTCGGCCAAATAGCGGATCGACTCGGGAAAGCTCAGGTTCTCGCGCTTCATGATATAGGTAAAGACGTCGCCGCCCTCGCCGCAGCCAAAACAGTGCCACACCTGCGTAGCAGGGATAATGTGAAACGATGGGGTCTTTTCGCCGTGAAACGGGCAGCAGCCCCAAAACTCATGGCCGCGGGGCTTGAGCTCAACCGTTTCCTGCACGATGGCAACCAGGTCCGACGCCGCGCGTACCTGATCTTTTTCCTCATCGCTAATCACGGATGCTCACCCCCTGCTCACCCAAGTTATGACGGATATCGTCGATATTACCCTCGACGGTCGCGATCAACTCGTCCAGGGAATCGAACACGCGAGACGGACGCAGCCAGCGCGTAAACGCCAGCGACACGGAAGCGCCATACAGGTCGCCCGCATAGCCGATCAAGTTGGCCTCGAGATGCGCCGAGGCGGCATCATCGGCATAGGTCGGCGGCAGGCCGACGTTAACGGCAGCGGGCCACACGGTATCGTCGACCAGCACCAGACCCTCATAGACGCCATCGGCAGGCACTTGGATGCCGTCGGGAACCTGGATGTTTGCCGTGGGAAAGCCCATGTCGGAGCCCTCGTGACGGCCAGCCGCCACAACGCCGCGCAGCATATAGGGACGGCCGAGAAGCTCGGCAGCCAGCTCCACATGACCCTGGCCCAGCTCATGGCGGATGCGCGTGGCGCAGATGGTCTGCCCGTTAACGCAGAGCAGGTCGTGACCGTAAACGTCAACCCCACGTTCAGTGCCCCAGGCGCGCATCTCGGCAACGCCCGAAGCGCCGCCGCGGCCGAGCCTAAAATCGCTACCTACACGAATGGAGCGAATGTCGACAACGCGCGACAACAGCGCCAGAAACCCGACATGGTCGAGTGCCGCCACGGCGGACGTAAAGGGAACGGCCACCACCGCATCGACCCCGGTTTGAGCCAGGGCATGCAGGCGGTCGGCCGTCGTCATCAATTTTTGGGCGGGCGACGGACTCACCACGACGTCCGGATCAGGATCGAAGGTGACCACGACCGCTTTGCTGCCGTGATCATGTGCATCGCGAATAACCGCTTCGATCAGCTCTTGGTGCCCACGATGCACGCCATCAAACACGCCAATGGCGATCGACGCGGCACCCAAGAACTCGCACCCATCAAATGCATCGGCAGAAACGATACGGGCCTCATCCAACTCACCCGCGAAAAAGATACGCGCGAGCTCGCGGGGCGCCAGCATCATCGAACACCGCCGATCGCCTGCGGAAAGACGTGCTCCATAACAAAGCGGCCGCCCTCGATACGAGCAAGCGCCTTCAATCCCCCATCGAGCACGAGCGCGAACGGCGCCTTCGCCGTTTCGAAGTCCGCAAGCGCGCGTTCAACGGGAACGCGGCGGCCACAAAGCAGGTCGTCTGCAAGATTACCCGGCAAATCGACACGCGTGGCACCTAGGGCGGCGATGGGATCCCTGTCTCTTATACACATCTGACGCTGCCGACG
>URZB01000158.1 GCA_900552295.1 uncultured Collinsella sp. | reverse complement strand
TGTGTATAAGAGACAGCGGTCGAGCATGCCGCCATGGCCCGGGATAAGGTTGCCGGAATCCTTGACGCCCACGCCACGCTTGATGCGCGACTCGATAAGGTCGCCGATAACGCCCAAAATGGACACGACCACGCCGCACAGCAGCGCATAGGGCAGGCTGAGCTTGTAGAAGTGCGTCGCCCACAGAATGAGCCAAATCAAAACCGAGCCCAGGATGCCGCCGACAAACCCCTCCCAGCTCTTTTTGGGAGAGATCTTGGGAACCATCTTGTGCTTGCCGATACGGCTGCCCACAATGTAGGCAAACGAATCGGAGACCCAAAGGGACGCGCAAACGCCCACTGAAAGCAGGGCGCCGGCAAAACCGGGCACGGCATCGCGCAGCAGCACGATAGCCGACAGCATAAAGCCAGTGTAGATGGGACCCATGAGCGTCACGGCCACATCAGAGATGCGGGTACGCGGCGACCAGACATACCAAATGCCCACAGCGAGCATCAGGGCAAAAAGCAGGGCATTCAGCAACATCGAATCGCCCAACGCCGACAGCGGAAAGAGTACGGCGGCAGCGATACCCATGCGCTCGTTAGCCATCTTGCCATCGAGCCTCGTCATACGGAAAAACTCATAACAGCACAGACCGCTCATGACGGAAACAAAGATGGCAGTGGGCACGATACCCAAAACCAGGCACAGGATAAAGACAACGGCGTAGACGATACCGGCGGCGGCACGGGTAATAAAGCCCGCCAGCCACGAACCGCTGCCGCTCTTCGCTGCAGGCGCTCCCGCAGTGGCAGCTTTACGCGCAGGCGTCTTGGGAGCAGATGCCTTGGGACGATCGGACACGATTAAGCCTCCTCGGTCTTGCTCAGTCCACCAAACCTACGGTCACGGCCCTGATAGGCCAAAATGGCGTCGACAAGGCCCCAACGATCAAAGTCGGGCCAATAGGTATCGGTGACGTAGAACTCGGAATAAGCTACCTGCCACAGCAGATAGTTCGAAAGGCGCAGCTCACCAGAGGTGCGAATCACAAGCTCAGGATCGGGAAGACCGGCGGTATAGAGGTGGGAAGCCACCATGTCGTCATCAATTGCGGCAGGATCGATCTTACCGGCGGCAACGTCGAGTGCGATCTGACGGACAGCGCGGGTAATCTCGGCACGCGCGCCGTAGTTGACGGCAAGCGCCAGCGTCATACCGGTGTGATCGGCGCACTCGGCAAGACCGCGTTCAAAAACGTCGCGGGTCTTCTTGGGCAGCGCGGAAATATCACCCAAAAAGACAACACGCACGTTTTCGCGCTTCAGAAGCGGCAGCTCGTCGATGAACGTCTTGGCAAACAGATGCATCAAGACGTTGACCTCATGCTGCGGACGGTTCCAGTTTTCGGTAGAAAACGCATAGGCCGAAAGCACGTCGACGCCCAGACGCACGCAGGCGGTAATAATCTCGCGAAGGGAGACGATACCCGCCTTGTGGCCCTCGGTGCGCGCAAGACCGCGCGACGTGGCCCAACGACCGTTGCCGTCCATGATGCACGAGATATGGTGCGGAATGTTATTGAGGTCAAGGTCGGAAAAACCGACGCCCGTAGGGGCGTCGGCAAAGTACTCGACCAGTTTATGCTCGTCGTATTGCACCTTAGATCTCCATGACCTCGGCTTCTTTTTCCTTCAGAAGCTCCTCGACCTTGGCGACATACTCATCGGTGTGCTTCTGGACCTTGGCCTGCTCGCGACGGACATCGTCCTCGGTGAGCTCCTCATCGCGCTCAAGCTTGTTGTTGAAGTCGCGACGAATGTTACGGATAGACACCTTGGCCTGCTCGGCGTACTCGCGGCACTCCTTGACGAGCTCGCGACGGCGCTCCTCAGTGGGAGCCGGGAACGGAAGACGAACGACGGTGCCATCGGAGTTGGGGGTAATACCCAGATCGGAAGCGCCGATGGCCTTGACGATAGCATTGATGAGTGCCTTGTCCCACGGCTCGATGAGCAGCATGTGGGCCTCGGGGGTCTTGACGGCGGCAACCTGCGTGACCGGCGTGGGAACACCGTAATAATCGACGGTGATGTCGGACAGAATGTTGGCATTGGCGCGGCCGGTACGAACCTTGGAGAAGTTATGCTTGAGGGACTCGAGCGACTTGTCCATATGGGCGGTGATGTTCTCTGCCATGCTTAATCCTCCTGATAGACGAGCGTGCCGACGGGCTCACCCGAAAGCGCGCGCTTGACGGTGTCCTCGCCATCGATGTTGAGGACCAAAATCGGCATACGGTTGTCCTGGCACAGTGCCGTAGCCGTGGAATCCATAACCTGCAGACCGCGGACGAGAACCTCGTGATAGGTAATCTTGTCAAAACGGACGGCGTCGGCGCACTTGACGGGATCCTTGTCGTAGATGCCGTCAACCTTGGTGGCTTTAATCAGAATCTCGGCGCCGATCTCGCACGCACGAAGAGCCGCGGCGGTGTCGGTCGTAAAGTACGGATTGCCCGAACCGGCGGCAAAAATAACGACGTTGCCCTTGGAAAGGTGGTTGATGGCGCGACGGCGAATATAGGGCTCGCAGATCTCGTTCATCTGGATAGCGCTCATCACGCGGCAGGGAACATCGTTATGCTCGAAGGCATCCTGCAGGGCGAGCGCGTTCATAACGGTTGCCAGCATGCCCATGTAGTCGGCCTGAGCACGCTCCATGCCACCGGCAGCGCCGGCCATGCCGCGGAAAATATTGCCGCCGCCGACAACGACGCCGACCTCATGGCCAACGGCGAGCAGCTCCTTGACCTGCTTGGCAAGATGGTCGGTAACCTTGGGGTCGATGCCATATTGGCCGTCGCCCATCAGTGCTTCGCCGGAAAGCTTAAGAAGCACGCGTTTATATCGGATGTCGGACAAAGCGATCCTCCTTTAATTAGACTCTCAATATGATATCAAAGGCTCTGATAAGAGCCATGAAAAAGCAGGCTGTGAGTAAAACCCACAGCCTGCTCATTACCAGCTACAAGAGCTTATTTACTCGCCACGGACCAGACGGTCAAAGGCAACGACG
Source organism: uncultured Collinsella sp. (assembly GCA_900552295.1). Classification (GTDB taxonomy): domain Bacteria; phylum Actinomycetota; class Coriobacteriia; order Coriobacteriales; family Coriobacteriaceae; genus Collinsella. Next base: position 1,332 of record URZB01000158.1, on the reverse strand, counting down.
GTAATGGTGTCGCCGAGCTCCTTGGAGACCTGCTCAGCGTACTTCTTGATGGTGAGGGAGCTGTCCTTGATGAACTCCTGCTCGGTGAGCACGGACTGCTTGTAGAACTTCTCCAGACGGCCGACAGCCATCTTCTCCTGGATAGCCTCGGGCTTGCCGGACTCGGCAGCCTGCGCCATGTAGATCTGCTTCTCGTGCTCGACGGTCTCGGCCGGAACCTGATCGCGGGTAGCGCAGATCGGGGCGACGGCAGCAACCTGAAGGGCAACGTCGTGAGCGAAGGTCTTGAAGGACTCAGCCTGAGCGGTCTCGGCCTTCTCGAAGGCGAACTCGACGAGGACGCCGATCTTACCACCCATGTGGATGTAAGAAGCGAGCGCGCCGTTCTCGGCCTTGCGGGCAGCGAAGCGGGAGATCTTCATGTTCTCGCCCATGATGTGAATCATCTCGGTGAGCTCGGAGGAAACGGTCTCCTCGCCCATCGGCTTCTCGAGCAAAGCGTCGACGTCAGCAGGCTCGGTGGTAGCGACAACCTCAGCGACCTTGGAAGCAAAGCCGGTGAACTTGGCGTTGGAGCCAACGAAGTCGGTCTCGCAGGAGAGCTCGAGCAGAGCGCCGGTCTTGCCATCCTCGGAGACGAACGCGGCGACAGCGCCCTCGTTGGTCTCACGGCCAGCCTTCTTGGCAGCCTTGGCAAGGCCGTTCTTACGCAGAACGTCGACAGCGGCGTCCATGTCGCCGTCAGCCTCGACGAGAGCCTTCTTGCACTCCATCATCGGGGAGTCGGTCATCTCGCGGAGCTGCTTGACCATAGCGGCGGTAATCTGGGCCATTGTGGTTCCTTTCAAAGAGATGAAAAAGAATTAACTAAGACTGATTTACTCGGCCTTGGGCTCAGCGGCCATCTCGGCCTCGGAGACCTGCTCCTTGCCGGAGCCAGCGAGGCAGGCGTCAGCCATGAGCTCGCACATAAGGGTGACAGCGGAGATAGCGTCATCGTTGCAGGGGATGCCGTACTCGACCTCGTCGGGATCGGAGTTGGTGTCGATCAGAGCGACGACGGGGATGTTCAGGCGCTGAGCCTCCTTGATGGCGTTCTCCTCGCGCTTGGTGTCGATGACGAAGAGAGCCTGGGGCAGACCCTTCATGTCGCGGGCGCCACCGAGGTTGGTCTGGAGCTTGGTGAGCTCCTTGCCGAGAACAGCCTGCTCCTTCTTGGGCAGAACAGCCATGCGGCCGTCCTCGACCATGGCCTCGAGCTCCTCCATGCGGTTGATGCGGGAGCGGATGGTGACGAAGTTGGTCAGCATACCGCCGAGCCAACGCTGGTTG
>URZB01000157.1 GCA_900552295.1 uncultured Collinsella sp. | reverse complement strand
GATGGTGTCGACGTCAATGGTATACGGGTGCATCATCGACGTCTTCAATACAGAAAATATCAGTGCGGAGTGTGCCTAAAAGTAAACTAATGGCGGGCCCTGCGATGTCCGACCTTTGGCGGATCAGCCGCTGGGTGAGGGTGGTGCTTGGGGCGACGTGCAAAAAACGGAGTTTTCAGCAGCCAAAGATTGGTGCATAAGGCTGTGGGTGACGTTCGCGGCCCCTGTTGATGCTTTTGCACGACGATTGGGCTTTGGTGATATTCATATATGGCTGGTTTCTCGCCGCATGCTATCCAGATGGGTCGAGTCATGAGGACTATCTACTTTTTGAAAGACTTTTGACACCAAAATCTTATCCCGCGATGCTGAATACTCGCAAAAATGCACGCTCCGGAGGGTACTACCCTGTTACGGCTAGAAATCCATGCGCCTTTTTATGCAATTAATTAACGCATTTATGCAAAATGGCTTACGTGCGTACGTCTCGGGGTAGATGATTGCCTCGGCGCTGCGTAAGTCATCCTGTCTATAGTGTCTTTGACAGGCGGCCGCGGTCCCGTTTGGGGTCGCGGCCGTTTTGTTGTGGGTCAAATATGAACGTTGTGTTAATGAGTCGGTGGACGGTGGAGTTTTTCGGTGAGCGGCGTATCCTTCCAACGGTTTATCTAGTGTGTCAGTTGAAAGGAAGAGGGCGCTCGTCATTGTTTGAAAGTGAACTACCGTTTGACCACAAGACGTTGCATCTAGAGCTCGAGGATAAGAACTTCGCTGGTGTGATGGAGGGTCATCAAAACGAGTTTAAGACCACGAAATCGCAGGAAGAGCTGGTAGAGGAGTCGCTTGCCAACCCTTATGGCTCGCCTTCGCTCGAGGAGCTTTGTGCTGGCAAAAAGGATATCGTCATCATTAGCTCCGACCATACGCGTCCCGTTCCCTCGCGTGTGACGATGCCTATTCTGCTGCATCACATCCATTCCGCTGCGCCTGAGGCGCGCGTTCGCATTCTGGTTGCTACGGGTATGCATCGTCCGTCGACGCACGAGGAGCTCGTCAACAAGTATGGCGAGGAGATCGTTGCCAACGAGGAAATCGTTATGCACGTCGCGACTGACGACAGCATGATGAAAAAGATCGGCACCCTGCCTTCTGGTGGCGAGTGCATCATCAACAAGATTGCCGCCGATTGCGATCTGCTGCTTGCCGAGGGCTTTATTGAGCCGCACTTCTTTGCCGGTTTCTCTGGTAGCCGCAAGTCCGTCCTGCCTGGCATCGCCAGCTACAAGACCATCATGTACAACCACAACGGTCAGTTTGTGAACGATTCCCATTCGCGTGCCGGCAACCTGTGCCACAACCACGTGAGCGAGGACATGTTTGCTGCCGCCGAGATGGCTCACCTTGCCTTTGTGCTTAACGTGGTGCTCAACGGCAAGCACGAGGTCATCGGCTCCTTTGCCGGCGACATTCACAAGGCGCACGAGGCCGGCTGTGAGTTCGTGAAGAGCCTTGCCGGCGTTGAGCCCGTTGAGTGCGAGATTGCCATCACCACCAACGGCGGCTACCCACTCGACCAGAACATCTACCAGGCCGTGAAGGGCATGTGCTCTGCCGAGGCTACGCTTCCCGAGGGCGGTGTGATCATCGACGTCGCCGGCTGTGCCGACGGTCACGGTGGCGAGGGCTTCTATCACAACATCGCCGACAATGATCCGGCAGAGTTTGAGCGGGCCTGCATCGACCGTCCTAAGGACGAGACCCTGCCCGACCAGTGGACGAGCCAGATCTTTGCCCGCATCTTGGCACATCACCCTGTGATCATGGTCACCGATCTGTGCGATCACCAGATGATCAAGGATATGCACATGACCCCGGTCAACGCCCTTGAGGAGGCGCTCAAGCTCGCCTTTGAGATGAAGAGCGCCGATGCCAAGGTGGCCGTCATTCCCGATGGCCTGGGCGTTGTTGTCGCTCAGCACTAGTGCGCGGCTCAAACGAATCGTTTATAACCGACAAGAAAGATAAGGTTTTATGCTTACCAAACTCCTCTGCGAATTCGGCGCAACGGCCCTCATGATCATCTTTGGCGTGGGCGTGCACTGCGATACCGTGCTCAAGGGCACCAAGTATCAGGGCTCCGGTCATATGTTTGCCATCACCACTTGGTCTTTTGGCATCTCGGTCTGCCTGTTTGTCTTTGGCGGCGCCGTGTGCATGAACCCCGCCATGGTGCTTGCCCAGTGCATCGTAGGCCTGGTGCCGTGGAGCAGCTGCATCCCCTTCATGATTGCCGATATGCTCGGCGGCTTTGTGGGCGCCGTAATCGCTTGGCTTATGTATGCCGATGAGTTCAAGGCTTCCGAGGGCGTCGTCGACCCTATTGCCCAGCGCAACATCTTCTCGACCAACCCTACTACCGAGGGCACGAACTATGCTCGCAACTTCTTCTGCGAGGCCATCTGCACCTTTGTGTTCATCAGCGCCATCCTTGCTGCCGCTAGCCGCGCCGGCGAGAACGTTTTGATGCTCGCCATCTGCGTCGGTCTGATCGTTTGGGCCGTTGGCATGGGCATGGGCGGCATCACCGGCTTCGCCATGAACCAGGCTCGTGACCTTGGTCCTCGCATGGCCTATCAGGTGCTGCCGATCAAGAACAAGGCTGACAACAACTGGAAGTACGGTCTGCTTGTTCCTGGCATCGCACCGTTTATCGGTGCCGCTCTGGCCGCACTGTTTGTGCACGGTTTCTTGGGCATGTTCTAGTCCAAGGCTACATAGGTTGTTCGCCGTCCGCATGGGGTAACTTCCCAGCGCGTCCTCGGATATGCAAAAAGGCTCGCTGCGCACTTTGTCCGGCGAGCCTTTTTGCGTCCTGCGGAGTGCGCTGGGAAGTTACCCCATGCGGACGGCTGCGGGGTCTTCGTTGCGTTCGTGCAAGCAACCCAACATATATATCTGAATTTGGATGGGAGGGGCTTGTTGCTGGTAGGGGCGTTGGGCTGCTGTTGACACCTTGGGATGGATTGTGCTTTGGGTTGGGGCGGGGCTTTGAGATGAGGGCGGAACTTTGGGATGAGGGGTTTACTTAGTTGAAGAGGGGCATTATGGCCGAGAGGTAGTCTTTGGCTACGTCGGACTTATCTGCTTGAAAGTTGTGCCAGGCCCACCATTGGACGGTGGCTACGAAGCTTGAGGCTATGTGGTGTAGTAAGAAGCTGCGGTCCATGGTGCCGGCGGGGCCTGAGGGGTCGACGGGCACGGTTTCGGCTGCGCGCGACATGATGGTCTTGCGGAGACAGTCGGCGAAGACGCGGGAGCCGGCGCCGGCTACGAGGGCTCGAACGCCCTGACGGCGTTCCCAGAGGTTGTTGAGGATATGCTCGACTTGCACGAGTGGGTCGTCGAGCGGCGTACCGTCATCGTCGAGGGCGTGGGTGCAGATATCGCTCACGAGCGCGGCGAGTAGGTCATCTTTGCTCTTAAAGAGGCCATAGAATGTCGCGCGGCCTACGTGAGCGCGCGCGATGATGTCTCCGACGGTGATCTTGCTGTAGTCTTCCTCGCGCAGGAGCTCAGAGAATGCCGCGACGATGGCGGCGCGGCTTTTTTCTTTGCGGGCATCCATGGCTATGCGTCCGCGTGAACGAGCAGGCAGCGGAGCGTACCGGAGCAACCCTCGTAGGGGCGCTTACCGGCGCCGTAGCCGACGGCTTCGATGCGGTAGCGTGAGGGCAGTTGGTCGGACGTGCGCAGCGCGGTGACGATGGCGGCGCCCGTGGGTGTCACGAGCTCGCCGGCGACCGGTGCAGGCGTGAGGGCGATATTGCCCGCCTGGCACAGGTTGACGACAGCGGGGACGGGAATAGGCATGATGCCGTGAGCACAACGGATGGTTCCGTGGCCCTCGGAGAGCGACTCGACCACGATGTCCTCAATACCCAGGTCGTCGAGGCAGATGGCAACAGAGCAGACGTCGACGATGGAATCGACGGCGCCTACCTCGTGGAACATGACGGTCTCGGGCGTTTTGCCGTGGGCCTTGGCCTCGGCGGCGGCGAGCGCGGTAAAGATGTCGAGCGCACGACGCTTGGCGCCATCGCTTAGCTGCGAGCCGTCGATGATGGCGGTGACGTCCGCCAAAGAACGATGGTGATGGTGGTGGGCGTGATGATGGCCCTCGTGGCCATGGCCGTGGGTCTCATGATCATGCTCATGGCAGTGCTCGTGCTCGCCATGGCCATGATGGTGGTGCTCGTGTTCATGTGTGTGCTCGGCAGCTGCTTCGTTGCCGTAGAGCCAGGCCATGTCGTGGTCGTGGTTCTCGAGCTCCTCTGCCAGCTGAACGTCAAAGTCGCAGGCCTGTCTCTTATACACATCTGACGCTGCCGACGATAAGGCTC
>URZB01000156.1 GCA_900552295.1 uncultured Collinsella sp. | reverse complement strand
CCGACGACCGTTGCCGATACGGGGCAGAGGATGGGGCGCAGCGAAGTGAGGGGGAGGCGAAACGTATCGGCGATACCGGTGGGGTTGCCGCCCGTGGCGATAATTACGGCATGTGCCTGCAGGGCCTCGTTCTTGCGAGGGACATCGGCGAGCGCTTTCCGAAGCGAGCGGAGCTCCGATTTTCGGTCGTCGTGCTTTTTTGCCTTGAGCACCCGCGCTGGACGGTCTATTTGGAGTGCCCAGCCTTCGGAAGCTTTGTGCGCCGAGGCAACGTTGGCTCCGCAGATTAAGGTGATACCTAGGCGGTCGCAAACGTTGAGAAGCGCGTCGCGCACCGATTCAGCGCGAAGGGAGCGCGGGTACAGCCGGCCTTCCTCGGAGGTTGTCATGATACCCAGCGAGGAGAAGAAACCCATAAGCTCTTGTTCGGGCTGGGGGCCCATGACGGATTCGACGAATGCGGGGTGGTTATACCGCTGAGGATCAATCGATTCGTTGGAGAGGTTGCAGCGGCCGTTACCGGTCGCAAGGAGCTTAAGGCCACAGGCGACATCGCGCTCAACGATGCAGACGCTTTTGCCAGCGCGTGCGGCCGTAATGGCAGCGGCGAGGCCTGAAGCCCCGCCGCCGATTACCAGGACGTCATAGAAGGCGCTCGCGTTCACTTAGGCCTCGTCGGTCTCGTGCGGGGTAATGGCCTCGACGGCAGAGACTGCCTTGGGCAACATGTCATCGGGCAGCGCGGTCTCGACCTCGCCCTTATCGCAGGCCTCGGCGAGTGCCGGATTAATGGGAAGCTGGCCCAAGATGTCGAGGTTATAGCGATCTGCGACCTCGGGGAGCTTGCTCTTGCCAAAGACCTCAATCTTCTTGCCGCAGTCGGGGCACTCAATATAGCTCATGTTCTCGACAATGCCCAGAATGGGGACGTTCATCTTCTCGGCCATGTTGACCGCCTTGGCGACGATCATCGAGACCAGATCCTGCGGGCTCGTGACGATGACGATGCCGTCGACGGGCAGCGACTGGAAGACGGTGAGCGCGACGTCGCCTGTTCCCGGAGGCATGTCGACCAGCAGGTAGTCGATGGGGCCCCACGAGGTCTCGCTCCAGAACTGCCTAATGGCGCCTGCGATGACCGGGCCGCGCCAAAGGACGGGGTCGGTCTCGTTTTGGAGCAGCAGGTTGGAGCTCATGACCTTGACGCCGTGCTCGGAGATTTCGGGCAGCATAAGGTTGCCAAGGGCATGGACGTGGCGTCCGCTCATACCGAACATCTTGGGGATGGAGGGACCGGTGATGTCGGCATCGAGGACGCCGACCTTGTGGCCGTGACGGGCAAGCTCGGTGGCGATGGCACCGGTGACAAACGACTTGCCGACACCGCCCTTGCCGGAAAGCACGGCGATGACGCGTTTGACCTCGGACAGCGTGTTCTCCTCAAATTGCGACGGCGACGTTTGTCCGCCGGCGGCCTGTGCGTGCTCGCAACCCATGTATGACTCCTTTGTATATGTTGGGGCCGGGGCCCCGTGATGTGACACGAGCGTCATTGTACCCTCGTTTGCGAGCGGGAGTCATTTGCGATGCATTTGGGCCGAGCGTGCTTGCAATACGATGGGTCCAAGCGAATGGGCGGGCTTACTGAACTTTGCTGGCAAACTCGAGGTATTGCATGCGCTGCAGCTTGTCGATCGTCGAGGCGTATGGGCTGTCTTCAGATTCCAAGTCGTAGCGCAGCCCGTCGGCACCAAGGTAGCCGGCGACATTGATGGTGGGCACATCTGACCTTGTTGCAAGCAGGGCCTTTTGATAGTCGGTGAGCGGGGCGCCGATCTTATTAAGGGTAATGGCTGCAATCTCGTTTGCCCCGACGGTGTCGTAGACGTTGAGCTCGGTATTGCCGGCGATTTCATAGTTAGCCCAGACGAAATAGGTCGACTGATAGATACGGAAAGCGTGGCTTGCCGTATCTTCCTGAGGGTACAGCTCATCGTTGAGAGTCGTTGCGGCGCTCGGCTGATGGTCGCCAAAAAAGACAAGGACAACCGGTCTGCTGATATTGCGGAGCTCGTTGATAAAATACTCGAGGTCCCGGTCGGACGCGTTGATGCAGGTAAGATAGGTGTTGAGCGCGCTATTGGCGCCCTCGCTGGCTCCCTCGACCCAATAGTTTGTCAGCTCTTCGGCGGGAACGGTGCCATAGTCGTAGCCGCCGTGATTTTGCATCGTGACGTCAAAGATGAACTGCGGCGCTTCGTCGGTTCTAAGCAGGTCGAGTATCTTGTCGTAGGTGGCGTAGTCGCATACGCCGGCATGGTAACAGGGCGCACCTTCGAAATCGCCGATTGAAAGAAAGTCTCCAAAGCCCAGCTGCTGATAGATCTTATCTCGATGGTAGTTGACGGGGTTTTGCGGGTGCATAGCGGTAGCGGTATACCCAAGCTCCTTAAGGTCCTTTGCCAGGCTGTTGACGCCATTCATCTGATATAGCTGATAGGGGATTTTGCCTAATCCGACAAAGGCCGTTGTCGCTCCGGTCAAAAATTCGAATTCGGAGTTCGCCGTTCCGCCACCGGCGACCGAAGCGAGCATGGTGCCGCGAACAAGTGTGTCGGGAAGCGAGTTGTAGAATGCGGGGCCGGTGTACCCGGCCGCCTGGAGCTGCTCAAAGCACGAAAGGTCGCTAAAACTCTCATTCATGACGGCAACAATCGTCGGCTTGATTTCATTGAACTGGGCAACGGCCGCCGCGCGCTGCTCGCTCGAGCCATACGTGCTGTCGTAGGTGGCGGCGAGCTCCTGCTCGATGCTCTGCGCCTCATCGGGCGTATAGTCTTCGGGCTTCTCAATGGGCAACTCGTTGACCATTTCGGTGAACGAAGTGATAAAACCCTGAGACGCATACGTGGTGATGGGCTGCCAACGGTCAAATCCAAAATTCAGCGCCTGCTCCAAGTCGATGCTGGAAAAGCCCGAGAGCCCCACAACGGTCACTAGCAGAAAAGCGCAGAGGTTAGCGGCGATTGCGGGGAAGACATGGGTGGGCGTACGGAGCTTTCTCGGTCGGATAAGCGAAAGAAGCCCTAGGGAAATCTCCAGCAGGGCTAGAGAGGTTACGATTCCGGCGGTAAAGGTAAACTCGTATCCCTCGCTCACTTCCATTGCGGTGCCAAGGGCCAAGATATCGCTTGGCAGGATGGCCTCGCCTTTAAACGTTATGACGAAGTGCTCGGCAATGCCAAGGATGCAACAGGCGACGGGCACGAGGGCCATGACGCCTCCATGACGCTGTCCCAGCAAATAAAGGGAGAGCAGAACCGTCGCGAGCAGCCCGACGGAAAACCCGAATGAGTTGGCGGGAATGCGATAGAACGTTTCGTTACAGGCAATTTCGAGTGAAACGAACGAGAGCGCTGAAACAGCGGCGATGACAAGGATGTCACGGCAAATACAGGCAACCGTTCCCGTCGTAAGGTCGGTTTGGTCGATAAGTCCCGAAACCAAGGGCTCGACAAGAAGCATGACGGCGGCAGCACCGAGCGCCGAATAAGAAAGGACCCATAGGGAGCTGCCCTCATTTACGAGCAATTGATTCGTAACCCATGCAGCTGCCACGCCGAGCGGGATGAGGAGCGTCGCGCACCAAAAGACGCGGGCAATGGGTGGCTTTTCGTTGCGTTTGATTGAAAAATACACGCGCACGACGACGGCGGCCACGATAAGGACGGCGATGAATATGGGCAGATTGGCCATGTCGCTCGAAGTGATTTCAAGGGGGATATCTTCGGTCATGGACGTTCCTCTGGTACAGCAAATTAAGTTCAGTATTAGATTACTGTAACCTTTCCATGGCATTTCGAGAAACAAAGTGCCCGATACGCAAAGCTAAAGGTCTGCGAATCTTGTATTACGAACATCTGTGCGCGTCGAGTGCGCTAAACTCATCGACAGTATGATTCGATGCAATAGGAGGCAAGGAGCTTCCATGTCTGATTCTTCTATCGTTATTCGCGGCGCTCGTGAGCACAACCTCCGTGATATCGATGTTTCCATTCCGCGTGACCAACTCGTGGTCATTACCGGTCTTTCTGGCTCGGGCAAGAGTTCGCTGGCATTTGACACTATCTATGCCGAGGGCCAGCGTCGATACGTCGAGAGTCTTTCGAGCTATGCGCGCCAGTTCTTGGGCCAGATGGACAAACCCGACTTGGATTCAATCGACGGCCTTTCGCCAGCAGTGTCGATCGACCAAAAGACGACGTCTAAAAACCCTCGCTCGACGGTTGGCACCTTAACCGAGATTTATGACTATCTGCGCCTGCTGTTCGCCCGTGTGGGCACCCCGCACTGTCCCGAGTCTGTCTCTTATACACATCTCCGAGCCCACGAGACGGAGCTACATC
>URZB01000155.1 GCA_900552295.1 uncultured Collinsella sp. | reverse complement strand
CTCTCGGACGAGATCATCGCCGCCGGCTGCGACCTACAGGGTCTGGGTGGTTTTCCGCTCAAGACAAGCGGACGCATGCGCCCGGGCACCTTTGTGCTGCCGGGCAATGTGAGCTCGCAGTACATCTCGGGCCTGCTGCTGGCAGCCCCGTTGCTCGCCCAGCCCTCCTGTGTGCAGGTGACCGGCCTCATTGAGAGCCGCCCCTACATCAACCTGACGATCCAGGCCATGAAGGCCTTTGGCGTTGAGGTCAACGTCGAGCGCATTCCCGCCAAGGACGGTCAGCCCGAGGTCACGAACTTCCGCGTGAGCAGTGGCTCGTACCGCACGCCCGGCAGCGTGGCCGTCGAGGGCGACTGGTCCAACGCCGCCTTTTGGTTGTGCGCTGGCGCCATCGGCACCGACCCCATCACCGTGGAGGGCGTGTCGCTGAGCTCCGCGCAGGGCGACCGCAACGTGCTTGCCGCGCTTTCGCGCTTTGGCGCCCGCATCGTGCGCTCCACCAACGCCGCCACCGTGCAGTCCGACAAGCTCGCCGGCTTTGAGATGAGCGCCCACGACATCCCCGACCTGGTGCCCGTTATCTCGGCCGTTGCCTCGCTGGCTCAGGGCCGCACGTTCATCCGCGATTGCGCCCGTCTGCGTATCAAGGAATCCGACCGCCTGGCCACCACCACCCGCGAGCTCACCGCGCTGGGCGCGCAGGTGCGCATTGCCGGCGATGACCTCATCATCAAGGGTGTCGATGCCTTTACCGGCGGCGAGGTCGATTCGCACAACGACCACCGCATCGCCATGATGGCCGCCATCGCCGCGAGCCGCGCCACCGGCGAGGTCGTGATCCACGGCGCCGAGGCCGTCAACAAGTCCTATCCCGATTTCTTCGACCACTACCGCCTGCTGGGCGGCAAAGTCACACTCGAGGAGGAATAGCATGTCCTCGACCTTTGGCAACGTCTTGCACTTAAGCATCTTCGGCCAATCGCACTCCCCCGCTATCGGCTGCTCGCTCGATGGCATCCCGGCGGGCATCGCCGTGGACCAGGAGGAGCTGCAGGCCTTCCTCGACCGTCGCGCCCCCGGTCGCGACGAGACCGCGACCAAACGCCGCGAGGCCGACGCCGCCCACATCATCGCCGGTGTTGTCGATGGACATACCACCGGCGCGCCCATTGCCGCGATTATCGAGAACACCAACACGCGCTCCAATGATTACTCCGAGCTGCGCTGCAAGCCCCGTCCCGGACATGCAGACTTCCCCGCGCGCGTGAAGTATCACAACATGCACGATGTTGCTGGTGGCGGGCATTTTTCCGGCCGCCTAACGGCACCCTTATGCATCGCCGGCGGCATTGCGCTACAGGCACTCGAGGCCCGCGGCATTCAGGTCATGGCGCACGTCGCGCAGATCGGCGGCATCTCCGACCTGCCGATGGACGATATGGTCTATCGAGAGGCCGACCGCAAGGCGATCCTTACGAACGATCTGCCGTGCATTGACGCCGCCGCAGCCGGCCGCATGCGCGAGGAGATCCTGGCCGCGCGCGACGAACTCGACAGCATCGGCGGCATCGTGGAGTGCGGCATTTACGGGCTTCCCGCGGGCATCGGTGACCCCATGTTCGACGGCATCGAGAACCGCATCGCGCAAATCGCGTTTGGCATTCCCGCCGTAAAGGGCGTGGAGTTTGGCATGGGCTTTGCCGTGGCCGCCATGCGCGGCAGCGAGAACAACGATCCGTATCGCATCGATGCCGAGACCGGCGAGATCGAAGTCGAGTCCAATAACGCCGGCGGCATCCTGGGCGGTATTTCGACCGGCGCGCCCGTCATGTGGCGCATGGCCGTAAAGCCGACGCCCTCAATTGGCCGCGAGCAGCAGACCGTAGACATGGACGCCATGGAAAACGCCGAGCTCTCGGTCCACGGCCGCCACGATCCCTGCATCGTCCCCCGAGCCGTCCCCGTAGCCGAAGCAGCCGCCGCCCTCGCGATTTGGGACGCCCTCATCGAGGACGCCGCCCAGCTCTAACCCGACTCGCCTGGGTTGCCTGTCAACTCAGCCGTTACGTGAAAGGGGCCTCCATGGACCTTGCCGATATTCGCCAGGCCATCGATGGCATCGACACCACGCTCCTCAACAGCTTTGTCGAGCGCATGGACATTGCCACCGAGGTAGCCAAGTCAAAAATCGAGACGGGCAAGGCCGTCTTCGACCCCGCCCGTGAGCGCTCCAAGCTCAACAACCTCGCCAGCCGCGCGCCCGAGCGCTACGAGGCGCAGACCATCACCCTGTTCCGTCTCCTCATGAGCATGAGCAAGGCCGAGCAGCAGCGCTACATCAACGAGCTCAAGGGCATCACCGTGTCGCAAAAGGCCCACGCCACGGCTGCAGCCTCCGACACGCCCTTCCCTCAAACGGCCACCGTTGCCTGCCAGGGCGTGGAAGGTGCCTATAGCCAGATCGCCGCGTGCAAACTCTTCGACGTGCCCGACATCGCGTTTTTCGAGACCTTCGAAGGCGTTATGCGCGCTGTGCGCGACGGCTTCTGCGAGTTTGGCGTGCTGCCCATCGAGAACTCCACAGCCGGATCGGTCAACGCCGTCTACGACCTGCTCGCACAGTTCGACTTCCATATCGTGCGCTCGCTGCGCCTCAAGATCGATCACAACCTGCTCGTCAAGCCCGGCACCAAGCTCGCGGACATACGCGAGGTCTACAGCCACGGCCAAGCCATTGCCCAGTGTGCCGGCTTTATCGAGTCCCACGACCTGCACGCCACCAAGTACCCAAACACGGCCATGTCGGCCGAGATGGTCGCCAACTCCGAGCGCACCGACGTCGCCGCCATCGCCTCGCGCAGCTGTGCCACGCTGTATGGCCTCGAGGTGCTGGAGCCCAATATCCAAGACTCGGACAACAACTACACGCGCTTTGTCGTCATCAGCCGCGAGCCGCGCGTCTACCCCGGCGCCAACCGTACCTCGCTCATGATCACCACGGCCAACGAGCCGGGCGCCCTCTATCGCGTGCTCGAGCGCTTCTACGCACTCAACATCAACCTCATCAAGCTCGAGAGCCGCCCCATCCCCGGTCGCGACTTTGAGTTTATGTTCTACTTTGACCTGGACTGCCCCTTTGGCAGCAAGGCCCTCGACGACCTACTCGATTCGATCGACGACGTGTGTGAGAGCTTCACCTACTTTGGCAGCTACACGGAGGTGCTCTAGATGACCGATACCGCCGCAACCCGCCCCTACGGCGTACTGGGCCGCGTGCTGGGCCACAGCTACACCCCGACCATCTACAAAGAGCTCGCTGGGCTCGAGTACGTGCGATTTGAGCGCGAGCCCGAGGACCTCGCGGCCTTTATGACCGGCAACGAGTGGGAAGGCACCAACGTGACCATCCCCTACAAACGCGCCGTCATGAACTACCTGGACGAGCTGAGCCCGCTCGCCGAGCGCATGGGCAACGTCAACACCATCACGCGCCTGCCCGACGGGCGCCTGCGCGGCGACAACACCGACTACTTTGGTTTTCAGTGCCTGGTCGAGGAGCTGGGGGTTGAGGTTACCGGCAAGAAGGTCCTCGTGCTTGGCGCTACCGGTGGTGCCGGCACCACGGCAAGCATGGTGCTCGGCGACCTTGGCGCCACCGTGGTGCCCGTGGGCCGCACGAGCGAGGTCAACTACGGCAACATCGCGCAGCAGTCCGATGCAACGTTGCTCGTCAACTGCACACCTGCCGGCATGTTCCCCCACTGCCCCGACGCGCCTTGCACGCTCGAAGGGCTCGATGCGCTCGAAGGCGTTATCGACATTGTCTACAACCCCGCCCGCACGGGACTCATGCTCGAGGCCGAGCGCCGCGGTATCCCTTGCATCGGCGGTCTGCTGATGCTCGTGGCCCAAGCGGCACAGGCCGTCGAGCGCTACACCGGCCAGGTCACCCTGCGCGAGCGCATCCTGGATGTAACGGAGCGCTTGTCACGCCGCGAACAGAACATCGCGCTGATCGGCATGCCGGGCTCGGGCAAGACCCGCGTGGGTGAGCAGATTGCCCTGCTCACGGGTCGCGAGCACATCGATCTGGACCGAGCCCTCGAGGAACGCCTCGGCATGCCCTGCGCCGACTTTATCGTCGAGCGCGGCGAGGCCGCCTTCCGCGAGCAAGAGACAGCGGAGCTGGCCGACATTTCCAAGCGCAGCGGCCTGGTGCTTTCCACCGGCGGCGGCGTGGTCACACGCGACGAGAACTACCCGCTGCTGCACCAGAACAGCCAAATTGTGATGCTCAATCGCAAGCTCGACGAGCTCGCCCACAAGGGCCGCCCCATCACCGCGCGCGACGGCATCGACAAGCTGGCCGAGCAGCGTATGCCGCGCTACCGCGCCTGGGCCGACTACATCAT
>URZB01000154.1 GCA_900552295.1 uncultured Collinsella sp. | reverse complement strand
GTTTATGACCGAGTTCGTGGCGCTCGACGAGGCGTTTGGGCGCCTGGCTGCGGCGTCTCCGGCCGATCTGGCGCCCATCGAGGCGGCGTACATCGACGTGCGCACGCCGGCGTTGACGGCGCAGCTCACGCGCCTGTCGTATCGCATCGACCTGCACTTGGATCCCGAGGCGCCCGTAAGCGCCGACGAGGTGCGTCGTGCGATCGACACGCTGCGCGCGGGCCACGGCATCGACTACGCGCGCGGCAAAAAGAGCAAGCGCTTGGATTTGGATCACACGCTCGTGGGCTATGAGCTCACGGCGGGGGAGCGCCCGGACCATTTGGTGCTCATGCTCGACACCCATGCCGACAACGAGGGCTCCATGCGTCCGGAAATTTTGCTTTCTGCTGCTGATGTTTTGTTGCAGGGCTTGACCCCGGGCGTGGATGCACCTATTGTTTCCACCGGTATGCAAGACCTCGTGACCATCTGCTCCTACGATGTCGAGCGTCAGAATCAAGCATGCGAGGACGACGAGGGCCGACTCGTCAGCCCCATACCTGTGCGAACTTGTGGATTTGCTCCACATACTCGTTGACGGGGGTATTTTCGCCTGCTACTATATTCGGCTGTTGCACTAACTGATGCATGAAGGGCAAGTAAACATGTACGCAATCGTTAACACGGGCGGCAAGCAGTACAAGGTCGCCACCGACGATGTCATCACCGTCGAGAAGATCGAGGGCAATGAGGGCGACAAGGTCACCCTGCCGGTTATCTTCCTCAACGATGGTAAGAAGATCGTCACCGATCCCGACAAGCTGGCCAAGGCCAAGGTTACCGCTCAGATCGTTGAGCAGTTCAAGGGCGAGAAGCAGCTGGTCTTCAAGTTCCACAAGCGCAAGCGCTATCGTCGTCTGAAGGGTCACCGTCAGCAGCTCACCAAGCTGAAGATCGTGAAGGTTCAGGCTACCTCCCGCGCCAAGAAGGCTGTCAAGGCAGAGGCTGAGGCTGTTGCCGAGGCTCCCGTCGCCGAGTAGATTACACTCGTAACGAAAGAGTAGGTATACACAATGGCACACAAAAAAGGACTCGGTTCCTCCCGTAATGGCCGTGACTCCCGCGGTCAGCGCCTTGGCACGAAGCGCTATGCCGGCCAGACGGTAACCACGGGCACGATTCTCGTCCGTCAGCACGGCACGCACATCCACCCGGGTGAGAACGTTGGCCGTGGTAAGGACGACACGCTGTTCGCGCTGGTCGACGGTACCGTTGAGTTCCACAAGGGTATCAAGCACAGGGTCAGCGTACGCCCGCTCGCGAACGCGTAATTCACCCTTCATAGAGCACATATGTGGGAGGCACTTGAGTTTTAGGATTCAAGGGTCTCCCTCTTTTTTGTAGGAGGCGATTCTGTTGTCACAGTTCACCGATATCAGCCGCATTAACGTGTGCGGCGGCGACGGCGGAGCCGGATGCATGTCGTTTAGGCGCGAGGCATTTGTCCCCAAGGGCGGCCCCGATGGCGGCGACGGCGGTCGTGGCGGCAATGTCGTCATCCAGGCCGATGCTCAGCTGTCTTCGCTGATCGATTACCGCTTTAAGCATCACTTTCGCGCCGAGCGCGGCACGCACGGGCAGGGTGCCCGTCGTAACGGCAAGAGCGGCGAGGACCTGATTCTCAAGGTCCCTATGGGTACCGTGGTGCGCGAGCTCGATCCCGAGACGCAGACCCCGATGTTTGAGATTGCCGACCTGGTGCACGACGGCGAGCGCGTTGTCGTGGCCCCCGGTGGTGCCGGCGGTCTGGGCAACACGCACTTTGTGACGTCCGTGCGTCGCGCTCCGGCCTTTGCCCAGCTCGGCGAGCCTGCCGAGGAACACTGGATCGAGCTCGAGATGAAGCTTATGGCCGATGCCGCGCTTGTGGGCTTTCCCTCGGTGGGTAAGTCATCGCTCATTGCGCGCATGAGTGCCGCCCGCCCCAAGATTGCTGACTACCCGTTTACCACGCTCGTGCCGAACCTCGGCATGGTGCGTGCCGGCGAATATTCTTACGTCGTTGCCGACGTCCCCGGTCTCATCGAGGGCGCGAGCGAGGGCAAGGGCCTGGGTCACCAGTTCCTGCGCCACATTGAGCGTACGGCACTCATCATGCACGTCGTCGATATGACGGGTGGTTTTGAGGATCGCGATCCGGTCGAGGACTATCGCATCATCAACCGCGAGCTCGAGCAGTATGGCGCCGAGCTTTCGGAGCGTCCGCAGATCGTCGTTGCCAACAAGTGTGATGCGCCGGGCACGGCCGACAAGATTGCCGACCTTAAGCGTGCGGCGCTCGACGATGGCCATATGTTCTTTGCCGTGTCTGCTGTTACGGGCGCCGGCCTCAACACGCTGATGCTTGCCGTGGGCGAGCAGGTGGCTAAGCTTCGCGCCGAGCTGGCGGTCTCTGATGAGCCGGTCGATCTGCGCGACGAGGAGTGGGAGCGTCGCCGCCTGCAGCGCGAGAAGCGTTTCCGCATTGTCCAGGAAGAGCCCGGTGCCTCCCGCGTGGTCGGTCGTGCCATCGAGCGCATGGTCATCCAGACCGACTGGGAAAACGAGGAAGCCGTCATTTACCTGCAGCATAAGTTTGCGCGTATGGGTGTTGACGACGCGCTCGAGAAGGCCGGTTGCCGTGCGGGCGACGAGGTCCGCATTTGCCAGCGCGCTTTTGACTTTGAGGGCGCCGAGGACTTCTCGGAGTACGAAGAGCTCGAGGATGCTGGCGAGGACGTTGCCGTCGAGGCCATTGACGTGGCCGATGCTGCGGATGAGGGCGTCGAGGTTGTCGATGCGGCGGATGCCGAGGACGATGCCGAGACCTCGGAGGGCGAGTAAGCCATGTCGCTGCGCGGTGGAATCGGTCTGCCCGAGCTTCCTCTAGAGGACGGGCAGGAGTTTAGGCTCGGCATTATGGGTGGCACCTTTGATCCCATCCATTACGGGCACCTGGTGACCGCTGAGCAGGCGCGTGAGTCCCTCGACTTGGATGCCGTGCTCTTTATGCCGGCGGGCACGCCTGCCTTTAAGCTTGACAAGCCGGTGACGCCTGCCGAGGACCGTTATGCCATGACGGTCCTCGCCACCGCCGCGAACCCGGCCTTTTTGGCGAGCCGGTTCGAGATCGACCGCCCGGGCGTAACCTATACGGCTGATACGCTTCATGCCCTTCGCGACTTTTACCCGCCGCAGGTAAAGCTCTACTTTATTACGGGCGCCGATGCGATTATCGATATCGTGACCTGGCATGATGCCGAACGAATCGCTGAGCTTGCTACCTTTATTGCGGCGACACGACCGGGCTTTGATATCGATACAGCGCGTGCCCGAATCAAAGAGTCGGGGCTGCCGTTCGACGTGCGCTATATTCAGATTCCGGCGCTGGCGATCAGCTCGACGAACATTCGTAAGCGAGTTGCCCGCGGCATGAGCGTGCGCTATCTTACGAGCGAGTCCGTGCTCGGCTACATTCGCAAACGCAGGCTATATGCCGATTTGGGCCAAGAAGATTTTGAGTGATGGGGGTCTACGTTGTCGGTAGAGGATCAGTTTGAGGGCGATGAGCGCGCACTGCTCAAGCGCATTCAAGAGCTGCTCGATGTTCGCATGAAGGATAAGCGCAAGCGCTATGTGCATTCGCTGGGTGTTGCCGAGACCGCACTTCATCTGGCCGAGGTCTACGGCGTTGACCGCTTTGATGCCGCTGCCGCCGGCTTGATCCACGACTGGGACAAGGTGCTTTCCGATGACGAGCTCGTGGCCCGCGCGCTTCACTATGGCATCAAGGTTGCCGGCTCTCCTTCGGCCGCGACACCGCTGCTGCATGGCCCAGTTGCCGCCTATGAGCTTCCGCAGCTTTTTCCCGGGCTGTCGCCGGCGGTCTTTCAGGCTGTCGACCGTCACACCGTGGGAGCTTGCGACATGACGCCGCTCGATATGGTGGTCTTTGTGGCCGATGCCATCGAGCCCAACCGCCACGGCGACTATGCGCATGCGCTGCGCAAGATGGTGGGGGAGTCGACGCTCGATGAGTTGTTCTTCTCCTGTTTTGCGCAGGGTTTGGTCTATGTGATCCAGTCCGGGCGTTATCTTTATCCCACGGCTATTACGATTTACAACCATTACGCCCAGCTACGCTAGCTCGGGTGCGTCTAGAAAGAGGTATTCCATGGCCGACGAGACCATGACTGACGAGCAGATTCTCAAGGATGTGGAGCACAAGAGCTTCGCCGCCACGTCCGACCGCACCGCCGCCTCGCTGTCCGCGAGCGGTGTCGCCGCCGAGGATGTCGCCCGCGCCGCCGCGCAGGCCGCCTACGACAAGAAGGGCGAGGACGTTCAGGTGCTCGACCTGACTGAGCTTTCCGATGTGTGCGACTACTTTGTCCTTGCTACCGGCACCAACAACCGCC
>URZB01000153.1 GCA_900552295.1 uncultured Collinsella sp. | reverse complement strand
ACTGAAATATGTTCGTCATCTTTTCCACCAACGACCGAGGGGCTCGGTTGATAGGCCGCGACAACCAATATCCCAAGAAATGCGCAAAGAAGCCCCAGCGTTTTACGTATGCGTTTTCTATCATCTTCGCCGTCACTCTCCACAATACGTCCCTTCATGCGATATATAAATCGTTGTGTCATATGGAAGAAAACGCAGCTGATTGAACCAACCGTCCCAGACAACAAGCATATATTTCTTATCATTTGAATATGTATTATGCATAGCCACATATCCCGCAACAGCCATCGCATGAGCGTCATGGCTTGACCTGAGAGTCCCAGAAAAAATACTGAGATTTCCAGAATCTGCAGTTACCCTGAAAGAATCCCAAGATGGATACCAAGCAAATGATGTCTCAAGCCTTTTCCCGCGCCTAGCACAGAACTCCTTAATAGCCGGGGCAGCATTTGGAGATGGAGTCCTTCCTTGGGTAAAGTAAAGGCCCGTAGCTTGATCGAATGACTTATTTGGATCGCCGGATGTTCCCGATAACTGCCAAAGCTCATGATATAAGTCTGGCAATTTGAGCCGGTTTAGCGTTACATAATGGCTGCTTACCGCAAACATTGCAGACACATCGCAAGCATAGGTCCCCGTTTCTTTAATAACCTCTGATTGTGTAGGCGTTATCATCCCTGAAATTGTTTTACTTGCGTCAATGACATATCCTTGCTTATACAGGTCTTTGGGCGATACGAAAACATCCTCGAACCTGCCTGGAGATCCGCTGCGGCTATTTCCCACAGAAAACACCGCTGTTGACCGGCATCCCTTCTCATCTAAAACAACGTTATTATCCAGATCTGCAATACCAAAAGACAGCTCGTCAAATTTCAAAGCAACGATGTCATCTTGGGATGCGAGAAGAGCTATTTCATCGCTTGTATTCTCAATGGGCATAGGGGCGTTCGGAGCCAAGCAGTATTCGCTGATCCACCAAGATCGCTCTGAATCAAATACGACGTAGCCATAGTTAACGTCATCCCGCTTCGCGCGAACGATATACCCGATTGATTCCCCATCGGAATTCACCATTTTTACTGGGTCACAAGCGGTCACCGGCTCATCCGATACGTCATCAAAGAAAGCTTGCGCTTGCTCCACAGCTATTTGCGGTGTGACACGAACCAAGTCGTCGTCTCCAAAAACCAACCTTGGAGACATCAGGGCGGCAAGCAATACTATGAATCCGACAATCACCTTTCTCGAATAACGCATTTCTTCCTCCATCCGTGCAGTAGGGAGATACGGTAACTAAATGATATTCGTGAGATAGTTATACGTTTGATATTGTTTTTACTGACCCACTTTAAATCGGTGAAAGGTCTTCTTTTCGCCCTAAACGAGAAAAGGGTACTGGAGAAATCTCCGGTACCCTCACATTCCTCTATTTACTTGCTAGTCCTTAAACAGATAGCCCACGCCGCGGACGGTGGTGATGTGCGCCGCGATCTGCGGGCCCACCTTGGAGCGGATGCGTCGAATGTGCACGTCGACGGTGCGCGTGCCGCCGCAGTACTCAAAGCCCCATACGCGGTGCAGCAGCACCTCGCGGCTGTAGGCGCGGTTGGGGTGCGTCGCCAAAAAGCTCAGCAGCGAGTACTCCATCAGCGTCAGGTCGATGGGCTCGCCATCGAGCGTCACCTGGTAGGTAGCCAGGTTGATCTCGAGGTTATCGATGTTGAGCACATCGTCGGCGGTAACGGTCTCCTCCTCGCCCATCAGGCGCTGCGCACGAGCCTTAAGCTCGTTGGGCGTCGCCGTAGGACATACAAAGTCGGCGTGCGCGTGATTCGGCAGGCGCAGGGTGCCGAGCGCCTCGTCGTCGGCGATCACCAACATGGGGACGCCGCCGCGATCGTCGAGCCACTTGGCAATCTGATCGATACGGTCGCTGCGGATGCCGTCAGAATCAAGGATCAGCAGGTCAAAGTCGTGCGCCGCAGTCGGCGAATCGGGAGTGGCCAAGCTCACCTCGATACCCAGGGTGGTCGTCACGCTGCGGGCAAACTCGTGGAAGCGCGTCGTGCGCGCCATGAACAGGGCACTCTTTTCGGACATATCGGCCTCCAAGGAAATGAGCTCAATCGTATTGGAACAAACCAGCACGATTAGGAGTTCGCCAGATAATGCTTGATCTCCCACTCGGTGATCGTGGACTCAAACTTATGCCACTCGTCGCGCTTCTTTTTAAGGAAGAAGCTGTGGATGTGCTCGCCGAGGGCATCCTTCATAAACTGCGAGTCCTCAAACACGTCGAGCGCCTCTTTGAGCGAGCGCGGCAGCGGCGTGTAGCCGGCCTCGACCATCTGACGGTCGGTAAGCTTGAGCGTCTCGGCCGTTGCCTCGGGCGGGAGTTCCAGCTTGCGCTCGATGCCGTCCAGACCAGCCGCCAGCGTGACGGCGTTGACCAGGTACGGGTTGGCCATGGGGTCGGGGCTACGAAGCTCGATGCGCGTGGACAGCTGCTTGCCGGGCTTGTAGACCGGGATGCGGACCATGCTCGCGCGGTTGCGCAGGCCCCACGTGGCGTACTGCGGCACGGAATCGCCGCCCGTGGTGATGCGCTTGTACGAGTTGACCGTGGGGTTAGTGATGGCGCTGATCTCGCGGGCATGCGCCAGAATACCGGCCATGTAGTGCTTGGCGACGTCGGAGAGATGGTACTTCTCATCGTCCTCTCCCCAAAAGACGTTGTTGCCGTCGTGGTCGAACAGCGACTGATGTAAAAACATGGCGCTGCCGTCCTCGCCCGCCAACGGCTTGGGCATAAAGGAGGCGTGGCAACCGCTCTCGTAGGCCTGCTGCTTAATGATGAGCTTTGCCGTGGTGATGGCGTCGGACATGCTCAGGGCCTCGGCGTGGCGCAGGCTCATGCCGTGCTGCGAGCGGCCGGCGGCGTGGAAGGTGTACTCCACGGGCACGGACATCTTCTCGAGTGTGAGGACCGTGTTGCGGCGCAGGTCGCGGGCGGCATCGCTCACCGAAAGATCGAAGTAGCCCACGTTGTCGAGCGGCTCGGGCGTGTGCTCGTCGGGGAAGTAGTAATACTCCAGCTCGGCACCAACGTTGAGTAGATAGCCAGCCTTCTCGGCCTTGCGGAACATGCGGCGCAGGGCATCGCGTGGATCGCCGGCAAAGGGCTTGCAATCGGGAGTGCACACGTCGCAGAACACGCGGGCGACGCCGTTGTGGCTCGGGCGCCACGGCAGGATCTGGAAGGTCGAAGCATCGGGAAACGCCAGCATGTCGGCTTCCTCGGGCGTGGCAAAGCCCTCGATGGCCGAGCCGTCAAAGCCAATACCCTCCTCAAAAGCGACCTCGAGGTCCTCGGGGCTAATGGCAAAGTTCTTGAGGCGGCCGAGAATGTCGACAAACCACAGACGCACAAAGCGGATGTCACGCTGCTCTACGGAGCGGAGTACGTAATCGATGTTCTGCTGGTTCATGTCGCTCCCCTTTCTTTCGGGCGGGTTTCGACTGGTCTATATCGCAGATACTATCGCAGAAAAATGTTTCCGCAGGGTTAAAGCGTATCAAGCGCTCAAAAAACGTGCGCGAACAGGCAGTTGCGAACGAGCGGCTAGCGTTCAGATTCGGAGACAATTTGTCTACAGGCTCGTTCCAGCGCAGGGAACTCCATCGTCACTGCATCCCAAACAACCGAGCGGTCGACATTGCCGTAATCATGCGCAAGATAATTTCTCATGCCGATAATTCCACGCCATTCAATTTCGGGATGAAGCCGCTGCGAGCGTTCCGACAATTTGCCCGCTTCTTCCGTCACCCTAAGCGCACACATCAAAAGGGAGTCCGCCAACGCCCTCGTCCGCACGTCATTCGCATGCAGAAACTGGTCCTCGGTGATATCAAAAGCCTTGATGCGCTCGTTCGTTTCGGAGATGGCCTCCAAAACCTCTTGGGCGCGAAGGCTGTCTGACTTACGCGCGATCATAAAGGATCACTCCTTCGCGCTCGATTACCGCGGCAAGTTCGTCATCAAGATGATCACTAGAGACGAGATCAACCTGCCTCCCGGTTTCTTTGCGCACCGCCTCGCCAAACGCCGACAGCGCAAAAAGACCAAAGCCCTGCTCGCGATCGACTTCGAGACGCAAGTCAATATCACTATCGGCATGCGCCTCGCCACGGGCATACGAACCAAAAAGAATCACGGTTTTGATGGCGGGAATCGAGCTGGCCGCCTCGCGGACGGCGGACTCAATCTGGGCAGTATCCAAAATGCCCGTCGCGGCGCTTTCGCTCGCAGAGCTTTTACCAAGTGAAGGAACAAACGGCAGAGAGCGCTCGCGCAGCATCTGCCTCATAAACATATTGACCGCAACAGACGAAGTCCTGTCTCTTATACACATCTCCGAGCCCACGAGACGGAGCTACATCTCGT
>URZB01000152.1 GCA_900552295.1 uncultured Collinsella sp. | reverse complement strand
GTCCTCCCGTGACGGTCGAGCCGGTGTGCCCGGTCGAAATCGTGCAAGCGGTCCAAACAATCGGCCCAGCTAAGAGGGCAACGATGCCGATCGCCGCAACGCCGCGGGCGCCGTGTTTCAGAGTCAAAGGCCATGTCGTAGGCAAGCGATCCTGCATCCAAAAGCCGATGATGCAGAGTGTAAGTCCTGCCACCACGCCAATCACGCCGATGCAGACGCCCAGCCAGACAAAGCTGCCGGAGCGTAATATCAGCGCCATATCCCAGGCGCTCGTCATGGCAATCAGAAGCCCCGCGATGTTCGGCATCCAGGAACGATTACGAAGCTCAAGCAGGCTGGCGCCGCATGTGGCGACCAGTACCGCGATGGCGGGGGAGAGCGCCACGGTGTAGTAGGCGTGGAAGATGCCGGCCATAAAGCTAAAGACGAGCCAGGTCACGACAAGGCAGGTGCCAAAGATGACAATCTGCGCGCGGCGAATGCGCGTGACGGTGTCCGGGTCGACTTCGCGCCCGCGTTTTCCCAGATAAAACCTACCAAAATAAACCTGTCCCTTTTTGGCGGGCGTGGCGGCGATAAGGCCGAGAATAATGGCGGCGAAGGCGATGGGGGCGAGCCAGGTGATCTGGTCGCCAAAGTCGCTTGTCCACAGACGGAACAGGCCAGTTTCGCCCCACATGCCGCCTTGGCTGGCGCCGTTGAGCGCCTCGGACGCTCCGGGGATGACCGAACCGGTTTCGTTGCCGGTCAGGCGCCCCAGGCCGTTGTAGCTAAAGGTAAGTTCGATAAACGAGTCGGTTTGTGAGCCGCCAAAGTAGGGGCGCGAGCCGCTCGGCACCAGCACGGTGAGCGCTACCCACCAGCCGGCGCCGACAACCATGGCACCGAGTGCCACGACAGCGTCGAGCAGACGGCGCGGCCAAGTCGTGGGCGAAAGCAACAACATGGCCAAGCCAAAACCGGGGAGTACCAAAAGCACCTGGAACTGCTTAGTCAAAAAGCCCAGACCGATTAGCAGGCCGGCCGCGGCATACCAGCGGGTGCGCATGCGATTGTCGTGACGGTCCGCTGGCAGCTCGAGTCCGCGCAGTACGCAGGCGGCGGCGCTCAGCATAAGCAAGATGAGCAGGGCATCGGGGTTGTTAAAGCGGAACATGAGGGCCGCGACAGGCGCGGTGATAAACACGATGCCCGCCACGATGCCGGCGGCGTTGCCCCAAACGCGGCGCACGGTGGCGTACAGCAAATACGTGCACGTAACGCCCATGAGCGCCTGGGGGAGCAGGATCGCAAACGAGCTCAGACCCAGCAGACGCACCGAAAGCGCCATGAGCCAGATGGATGCGGGTGGTTTATCGACGGTGATAGCGTTGCCGGCATCCAAGCTGCCCCACAGGAAAGCCTCCCAGTTCTTGGAGCCCGCCTGCGCCGCGGCGCTGTAAAACTCGTTGGCGTAGCCCGAGGCGGTCAGGTTCCAAAAGAAGACGAATGTGGCTGCAAGCATGAGCAGTGCAACGGCGATCCAGTCGATCGGGTCACGGGCGGGGGCGAGCGATGGAGCCGAGGACGCGCACAGCTCGCGGCGAAGAGAGCGCGCCCCCTGCGAGACATGTGCTGATCGGCGAAGGGTATCAAAGCTCATCAGGCATCCGCCGCCTGCTTGAGGGGATAACGATACGCGCTTGTCGGCGTAGCGCCTGTCTGCCCCTCGCTCGCTTTGAGTCGATTCATTCCGGCAAGGTCCTTGCGCACCGTGTCGACGATGTGCACCGTGGTGCCGGGGTCTTCCTTCCAGCGCACGGCGAACTCGCACGATGCGATGCCCATGCGTTCGGCCAAGACCAGAAGCTCGGTATCGAAGAACCATTCGTTGTCCTGGATGAGCGGCAGCAGTGTGTCTGCGGCTTCGGCGGATATGGCTTTAAACCCGCACTGTGCATCGTGAAAATGCACACTCAGATAGCTCTGCAGCATGCGGTTATACGAGCGCGAGATAAGCTCGCGTTTGACGCAGCGTTCCACCCGCGACGCTGGCAGCAGGCGTGAGCCAAAGCAAACGTCGGCGCGTCCGTCCAGAATGGGGCCGACAAGTTCGGGAATCTGCCGAATATCGGTGGAAAGGTCGACATCCATATAGGCGCGCACGCGGGCCTTGGACGTGCTCCATGCGATTTTGAGGGCGCGTCCGCGACCCTTTTGGGGAATGCGGATGGCGCGGAGTGTAAAGGGAAACTTGCAGGCGAGGAAGCGGGCGAGTTCCCAAGTCTTGTCGCTGCTGGCGTTGTCGGCAATCACAATCTGCCAGGTAAACGATTTGGCATGAAGCGAAATCTGGCGCAGCTGATCCATCAGCAGCATGATTGAGGAGCCGAGCTCGGCCTGCTCGTTAAAGACGGGGATGACAAAGTCGCAGTCGACTTCGCGCGGCTCGCCGCAGTTGAGGATGGAAGAAGGGGAGGGTTCGCTTTGGATGGCCTGTGCCGTTGAAGCTGCGGTTCGTGGCTGAGCGGCTGCAGATGTAGGGTGATTTTGCGTGGTGGCGGGTACGGTGCGGACGTTTTGCGCGATGATGTCGGGCTTGGTCATAATGATGCCTCTCTGTTCAGATAGCTAGGCGGAAAGGGAAGTCTGTGAGGCGTCAGCGTCGGCACCCGTGTCCGCAGGTGCATCGTCCGGGGCGTCGGTTGAGCTGCCATCGGTCGAGCCATCGACAGAACCGCTCACGTCGGGTGTGTCCGTGGGCGCCTGCCCGCTCGGAGCGCTACCATCCGAGGCGCCGTTGCTGTTGCCGGTGGCGCCATCTGCGTTCGGTGCCCCGCCGCCCTGCATGCCACCCTGCGCGGCCTGGGCCGATCCGCCGGTCGCGGCGCTCATGATGGCACCACCTGCAAGCCCGCCAGCGAGGCCGCAAACGGCTGCGAGCGTTGCGACCAGCAGCAGGTTGGTGGCGCGGCCGGACTGCTTGCCATCGCGCTCCTTTGCCGGAGCCACCTGCTGCGGGGCGGGTTCGGCGACATATGCGCGGGTATCGGGAGCGGGCGCCGACGTGTCGGCGGGCATGGCGTGCTCTCCAGCAGACTCTCCCGCATAGAGCGGATTGACGACTGTGGCGGGCACATCGCTCGCTGCGTGTTGGGATGCCGTATTGGGCTCGGCGCTCTCGCTGCCGGTGACGCCGTCGGTATTGCTGTTGAACAAACTGTCCATAGTGTTCTCCAATCGGATGGGTGCGGGGCCGCCTATAAGTGCGGCCCCGGCATCAAAGGGGATGGCATGGTCTCGACATGCCGTCGCGAGGTGGTACGGCTGTCCTCGTGACAAAGCTGTTCTACCGCGGCCGGCACACAGACAAGCGCTCGGCATGTGCGCCTTAAGTTTGGCTAAGCCATATCCTGCGTATTTGAAAATGCGCAGGTTGAGCGGCTAAGGCTGCGCTAAGGCAGCTTTTGGTGCGCTATTATCGGCAGTATCGAAGCTTGTATTTCCATGCGCTAAAGGAGCAACTATGAAGCTGATGCTTGCCGAGGACGAACCCGGCCTCTCCCGTGCCCTTACCGCGATTCTTCAACATAGCGACTACGAGGTCGATACCGCACTCGACGGTCTGACGGCGCTCGAATATCTACTCGCCAATGACTATGACGCCGCAATCCTGGACATCATGATGCCCGGCATGGATGGCATTGAGGTGCTCAAACGCACGCGTGAGTCCGGTAAGCGTCTGCCCATCATCATGCTTACGGCCAAAAGCGAGGTGTCTGATAAGGTTGAGGGTCTGGACGCCGGCGCCAATGACTATCTGACCAAGCCGTTTGCCGCCAAGGATCTGCTCGCGCGCATTCGCGCCATGACGCGCGCCGCGACTGCGATCGACGCCACGACGCTCAGTGTGGGCAACGTGCGCCTCGATACGGCAGCTTGCACGCTTGTGGGTCCCTTGGGCGAGGAACACCTAGCCAATCGCGAGTTTCAGCTTATGGAACTCTTTATGCGCAACGCCGGCACACGTATGCCTACCGAGCGTTTGTTGCTCGAGGTTTGGGGCGAAGATGCGCCCGAGGGGGCCAATGTGGTGTGGGTCTACATCTCATACCTGCGCAAAAAGCTGACGGCGCTTGGTACCGACGTGGCCATTCGCGCATCGCGCAACCAAGGCTATTCGCTCGAGGTTGTCGAGGAGGGCGAATAAGCGTGAGCGCGAGCGCGTGGTGGAAGCGCGTGACGGCGAAGCTCGGCAGGGGCGTGGACTCGGGTAATCCGGGGCGTGCCGATGCTGCTAGCGCATTGGGCCGCCGCCTGCGTCGCAAGTTCATCCTGGTTGCCATGGGTGCCGTGACCGTCGTGCTTACGCTCATTATCGCCGGCATCAACGTCGTCAACTACTCGCATGTCTGTAAAATGGCCGATGCTCGCCTGGACTATATCTTGGCAGGCAAGGACGGCATTGATTGGACGGATGAGCC
>URZB01000151.1 GCA_900552295.1 uncultured Collinsella sp. | reverse complement strand
TTAATGGATGGAAACGGATGTTCTATCGGGACACACATTTTGTCCTATAAGCCCCTTTTGCTTAGGCTCTGTTAGACCAACATTGACATTTTTGTAAGGGGTGTGACCAAAATCGGTCACACCCCGTTTTCATTCCAAGGATTTTAAATTCCCAAGCTAGTCTTTACTAAATCCTTAAATTTGTCCCACCCTAGGCCGTTTTGTGATTCCACAGCACCCAGGTCAATCCACCGTCTCGTACTGGGCGATTCCACTTTCAGCTGGTCCAATGAGCTCAACGAGAGATCTATGACGGTCCAGCAATCGCCAACGGATGCCTTAAGCGCTTTTTGGTGGCTTTTCTCTGCTTCTCCCGCTCGGTTATGCACGTTGGCCCTATCTCGCCCTCCTTTAATTTCAATCGCGACCTTTGTAATTACCCCAGACCCTACAGATTCTTTGATAACTACATCTGGATCGGCTGAAAAGGAGACAGTTACAGCTCGGGAGGATTTGTTGTAAAAGGTAAAAGAGCCTTCGTCCTCTTTGATTCCTACACCGCTTTCCAGCACGATGGCTTTTATTGCACCGTAGACCTTAGACGTTGCGGATATTCCAATGGTGTTACGCCATGCACCATCAGCTTGTGCGCCAAAGGTTAATAATGGAAGATGTTTAATGTCATCCTGAAGTACAGGTTCGTCCAGAGAGAGCACGAGTTCACAAGCCCTCTCGTTAAGAGCGAGGCATAAACTCGGAAGTCCGTCTATCAAGTCGGCAGGAATTACCAGCCTCTCTTCGAGACACTTATATCTGCTTAGACCGGTACTGCTTGCATAGAAGCGCTTCTGACTGAAGCCAAGTAGCATCCTATAGTAAGCAAGTAGTCCCGGAGATTGCCTTAATAATAGTGGAGTTGCAAAAACGTCCTCATCTCTTATCGAGGTTCCCATTAGCCGCTTCAACCCCTTTTCGGGCGCGTATTCCGCGAGTTCCCTGCGAAGGTCTACCGGACTTATGTTTTGACAAGCCTGAATCAAGGCTTCCCTCATGTGTCCCGATTTGAATTTGTCGAAATAGCCTGCTACGAAAACCTGTCTGTTTACTGCCGGCATATTGAAGTTGAAAGTCATCTTGTCACCCGCTTCGTCTTTAGTCCCAAGTGTTGTAGGCGGGTATTGGCAATTTCAATGTAGTCTGGATTCAATTCAGTGCCAACAAATTTCCTACCGAGTTTTGAGGCAACGGCCGCCGTGGTTCCCGATCCAAGAAAGGGGTCTAGAACCACATCATCTTCGCTTGTGGCTATTTTTAGGCACCTTTCGACAAGCTCCTCCGGAAACGTAGCAAAATGTCCACGTGCATATGGATTCGGTCTAGTCTTTATCGTCCATACATCACGAAGGCGCCTTCCGTTGGGGCCTTTAACCGCCTCAACGTCGTACTTGTATTTAGGTGACTTCGAAAGCAGAAATAACTGTTCATGTTCCCTTGTTACTCGATCTCGCACACTTTCGGGCTGAGCATTCGGCTTCTGCCATATAATTTCCGACCTTAGATACCAGCCGCTTTCCTGAAGGGCAAAAGCCAGCCTCCACGGGAGGCCAATCAGTTCTTTTTCCTTAAGACCGGCAGGTGTTTTCGGTCTTTTCGACATTGCTCTTGCAGGATTTTTCTTATCCGGGGCTCGCCAACCGCGGTTGCCTGACGTATATGAATCTCCGATATTCAGCCAGAGCGTGCCATCGTCTCTCAAAACACGTTTAACTTGTAAAAAGACAGCGTTGAGTTCCTCGATATAGGAGTACATCGATTCGGTTAGTCCTATTTGCCCATCGATACCGTAGTCTCGCAAACTCCAATAAGGAGGGGATGTTACGACGCACTGCACGGACTGATCGTCTAACAGCTCAAGAGTTTTCCTGACATCACCGGGCAAGACCATCCCAGCCACTTCAGGCGAATCGCCGTAATATTCAAGCAAATCACATGATCCGTCGAGGATTATCTCCATAGGCGCAAAGCTCCCATCTGCTTTCTCTCGGACTTGCTCCGCCACGGCTATTCCTCACTCCGCTTCGCTGCGACCTTCATCTCGAATGGCATCCCGCCCTCGCGGACGAGCGCCCTGAGAAACGCATTGACGGCGGTGGACATGGACAGCCCGAGCTCGTCCAGGATGACTGTGGCCTCTTTCTTGACCTCCGGTTCGATGCGGATCGTCGTGGCCGGTATGTTCGACGGCATGGTTGTACCTTTCCTCGTATATCACGGTGCAACTATTTTATCGTCTCTATGCGGCGGATGCGACCCAGTAGTCCATATAGGGCGGCAGGACGTTGAACATGTCGCGGATACGGCTCCTGCATACGCCGTTCGCAAGCTGTCGCGCGACCGTGCGCCCGGCAGTGCCGGAGTCGGCCGCCATGAAGGTTCGGCACCACTTAAACCAAGCGAGGTAAGCATCGAGATGCTTCGTTGACACGCCCTTAAACGGCTCCATGAAGGCATCGAGGAGCGAATGGACGGTGTTAATCCGGTTGATGGTCCCCTCGGAGCGGTCCTTGGAATCGTATGCCGCGTGTGCGGCGACCTCAAGCTCGGCGAGGACGTCGACATAGGCGGATGCCTTGTCCGTCGCCACGACCGAGCCGGACATGACGCGGCCCCTCAGCACGTCCATGGCGCGTTTCCTTGACAAGACACCCCGCCCCGAGACCTCGAAAAACGTCTCGTTCGAGTCGTTCACTCCGGTCATGACGCAGATCTGCTCGCGCGACAGGCCGCGCTTGTGCACCTGCTTGCCGCGATGGCGGGAGGCCCGCGGCATCGTGAACGACCCCTTCGTATGGTTGCCCTTGAACGACTCGGGGAAATAAGTCTCGTCGAGTTCGCAGCCACAGCCCCGCTCGACCTTGAACGAGGGCGAGTAGGCTGAAAGGCACTCAATCAATCTATGGCGCATGGTGTAGGCGGTCTTGAGGCAAACATGGCAGCGCCTCGCACATTCGCGCAGGGGCAGCATGAGAACGAAGCACTCGGCATAGGCCATCCAGGTCTCCTTCGGGAGCTTGCTCGTCCCCAAGATGCGCTCGCTGCCCATACCGAAGGTTCTGCCACAGTCTCGGCAGAGGTAGCGCTGCTCGCCATTCTTTGATTTGCCCTTCTTCACGATCGCAATGGACCCGCAGCGCGGGCAGCATTCAACTTCATAGGTGGAGCCGACCGCATCATCGAACATCGCCGCGCGTATCACGTCCCTGACGGATTCGATTGCGCGGCGGCGCTCGGTTTTGCTGAGGTTCGCCATGTTCTTTTTGAAGATGATGACCAGGTCTTCGGTGTTCATGATACTCCAATGCCGTAGTGCTTACGGCTATTATACCACCGTGGCATCACCTATATGTCAATGTTGGTCTAACAGAGCCTTTGCTTAAGCGGCGACTTAGCATACTCGCGGGCGTGCTATAGATACGCACCGAGGTTGATGGCCGTGGCGTCGGTCTGGCTGCTTGCCTGGGTGCTGGCGCGTTCCAGCAGGAACGGCCGCACGAGTTCTTGGCGGTTGATGTCCTCGATGGCCGTGACCGCGGTGACGGTGCGCGCGGCAGAGCTGACGTGGATATGCTTGGTCTTTGCCGGGGCCTTGTTCTCGATTTGCTCCATGAGCAATTGAACGCCCTTGCGGCCAATCTCGTAGCCCGGGGGCGCTACCGTAGTGAGCGGGACCGATCCACTCCAAGCGAGCGGGTTGCCATCGCAGCCTGCTACGCGTACTTGCCCGGGGACAGAGATGCCCTTGTCGACCAGCGCCGAGATAACGCCCGAGGCCAACACGTCGGTCAGGCCGACGACAAAATCGGGGCGTTCGTTCGCGGGGCGCTCGGCGATTTGGGCACCGATGCCGTAGCCGTCGGCAGCGGTATTCCATTCGCCGGCGTCGATGACTTCGATCTTGATATCGGGGTGCAGGGCGAGGGCCTTGTGAATGCCAAGCACGCGTAGGGTGAGCTGCATAAATGCTGCTCGGCCGACGACGACAATATGGTGTGCGCCGCGGGCGATGGCGAGCTCGGCAATGATGCGACCTTGGGCCTCGTTGTCGGCCGCTACGTAGTAGCCGGGCTCGGAACAGTGGATGTCCAGATGGACGATCGGCACGGGCATTTTAGTCATGGCCGGATGCCAGTCGGGGGACGCCATGGGCTGAACCATGACGCCGGACATCTGGGTGCCCATAAAGTAGCGCAGGTAATGGTTCTCGAGAATATCGTCATTATCGGCGTTGGCGATGAGCAGGTCGTAGCCGTGCTTGCGGGCCTCGTTGTGGGCGCCGCTGGCGATTTGGAGCGAAAAGCCGTGGTCGAGACGGGGGAGCACCAGGCCAAAGGACTTGGTGGCGCCGCCCGCGAGCTGACGGGCGCTTTGGTTGGGCAGGTAGCCAAGGCGATTGATGGTCTCGTTGATGAGCTTGAGGGTCTCGGGG
>URZB01000150.1 GCA_900552295.1 uncultured Collinsella sp. | reverse complement strand
GCCCTGCTGGGCCATGGGACGCACGACCTCGTCGACGTCATCCCAGTGGTAGCCGAGCTTGGCCATACGCACGGCGGCGGGCACCTCGGCGTCCTCGGCGGGCGTTGCCGCAACGGGCTCATCGAGCACGTCGACGGTCAGCGTCTCCTCGGCAATCCAGTCGCGGTAGGGTTTTTCCTTGGCATAGCGGGCGCGCAGCTCATCGTTGTAGATCACGCGGCCGCGGGCAAAATCGACCTCGAGCATCTGGCCCGGCCCCAGACAGCCGCTCGTCAGGATGTTCTCGGGGCTCACCTCGATGGTGCCCACCTCGCTTGCCAGCATAAAGCGACCGTCGCGCGTCACATAGTAGCGGGCGGGACGCAGGCCGTTGCGGTCGAGAGCAGCACCCAGCGTGCGGCCGTCGGTAAAGGCGATGGCGGCAGGGCCGTCCCACGGCTCCATGAGCATGGACTGGTATGCGTCGTAGGCGCGGCGCTCTTCGCTCAGGCTGTCGTTGTGGTCCCACGGCTCGGGCAGCAGCATGGAGGCGGCACGCGTAAGTGGACGGCCGTTCATAACCAAGAACTCGAGCACGTTGTCCAGAATCGCGGAGTCGGAGCCCTCGCGATTGATGATGGGCATCACACGCTCAAGATCGTGCTGCAGCACGGGACTGTACAGGTTGGGTTCGCGAGCGCGGATCCAGTTGACGTTGCCCTTGAGGGTGTTGATCTCGCCGTTGTGGATGATAAAGCGGTTGGGATGTGCACGCTCCCAGCTGGGCGTGGTATTGGTGGAGTAGCGCGAGTGGACGAGCGCCACGGCCGTCTTGACGGCGGCGTCGTTGAGGTCGATGAAGAAGCGGCGCATCTGCGTGGCGACCAGCATGCCCTTGTACACGATAGTGCGCGAGCTCATGGAGCACACGTAGAAGATCTTGTCGCGCAGGGCGAACTCGGCATCGGCCTTCTTCTCGATGGTGCGGCGGCACACATACAGACGGCGCTCGAAGGCATCGCCGGCGGGCGTGTCGTCCGGTCGGCCCAGGAAGGCCTGAAGGATAGTGGGCATGCAGGCGCGGGCTGTCTCGCCCAGGTCGTGCGGGTCGACCGGCACCTCGCGCCAAAAGAGCAGCGGCACGCCAGCCTCGGCGCAGCCCTCCTCAAACACGCGGCGGGCATCCTCTACGCCCTTCTCGTCCTGCGGGAAGAACAGCATGGCCACGCCATAGTCGCCCTCTGCCGGCAGAATCTGGCCACACTTTTGAGCCTCTTTACGGAAAAAGTGATGCGGAACCTGGAACAGGATGCCAGCGCCGTCGCCGGTGTTCTTCTCGAGTCCCGTGCCGCCGCGGTGCTCCAAGTTGACCAGAATGGACAGCGCATCGTCCAGAATCTGGTGATGGCGCTCACCGTTGATATCGGCAAGCGCGCCGATGCCACATGCATCGTGATCGAATTCGGGGCGATAAAGGCCCTGCTGCTGAGCGGAATCTGCCTGCATCGCGATCCTCCCCTAGATATTTAGACAGTCAGTTGAATAGGCATACTAGGAGCATCGCCGGCCCGTTGTGTTTCCCGCCCGTTTCGAAACAATCGCGTAACGCACGCCCTACGAGTGGACACCGCCGACCTCAAGGGCGACAACATAGGCCCCAAGTTCGGCCTGCAAACTCACCTCTTCAAACATCTCAATCTGTAACAGTAAGACCCAATTTCCATCCCTAGTTGTTACAGATCAAGACATTTCGGCAATCCCCTTTCACCAGCCTATCCAAATACAACAATTTTGTTAGTCTTGGTTAACTTTTTAGCCTAAAACAGGTATCCTTTGCGGCGTCAAACAAACGACACGCAGGAGCGCACCATGCTCAACCATCTCAAACATCATTTTGGCTCCCGACGCACCGGTGGTCACGGAGGCCTAGACATTGCGCGGCACATCGGCCCCGGGCTGCTCGTGACCGTCGGCTTTATCGATCCGGGCAACTGGGCCTCAAATATGGCCGCGGGCTCGCAATTTGGCTACGCGCTGCTGTGGGTGGTCACGCTGTCCACGATTATGCTCATCGTGTTGCAGCACAACGCTGCACACCTGGGTATCGCAACGGGCGCCTGTCTTGCCGAAGCCACGACACGCTACCTCCCCCGTTTCGTTGGACGCACGGTGCTCGCCAGTGCCTACCTCGCGACCATCGCCACCGCTATGGCCGAGGTCCTGGGCGGCGCGATCGCGCTCCAGATGCTCTTTGGACTGCCCGTGCGCGCCGGCTGCGTCATCGTGGCCGCGGCATCGATGGCAATGCTCATGACGAACTCCTACAAGCGTGCCGAGCGCTGGATCATCGCCTTCGTCGGCGTGGTAGGACTTTCATTTTTAGCCGAGCTTGCGCTGGTCAAGGTCGACTGGCCGCAAGCCGCCACAAGCTGGATCACACCCAGTATGCCCACCGGCTCGGCCGCGATTATCGTAAGTGTCCTAGGCGCGGTCGTTATGCCCCACAACCTCTTCCTGCACTCCGAGGTCATCCAATCCATGCACTTCGAAGGCCAAGGCGAGCAGGTTATCGAAGAACGTCTGCGCTACGAGCTCTTCGACACGCTCTTTTCGATGGGCGTGGGCTGGGCAATCAACTCGGCCATGGTCATCCTGGCCGCAACGACCTTCTTTGCGCACGGCATTGTCGTTGACGACCTCGCCGTCGCAGCGGCTACACTCTCCCCCATTCTGGGCCCGGCAAGCTCGACCATCTTTGCGGTAGCGCTGCTGTTCGCGGGACTATCGAGCAGTGTGACGGCGGGCATGGCGGCGGGAACCATCATCGCGGGCATGTTCGACGAGGAATACGACATCCACGACCGACATTCCTCGATCGGGGTGGCGGCCTGCTTCGTCGGCGCAGTGGCGGTGTGCTTGGTCGTCCCGAATCCTTTTGAGGGTCTCATCTGGAGTCAGGCGCTGTTGTCGCTTCAGCTGCCGATCACGGTCTTTGTGCTCATACGACTCACCAGCTCACGCCGCGTCATGGGCAAATACGCCAACTCGCGCCCGCTCAACGCGCTGCTCGTAGGGATCGGCGCCATCGTGACGATTCTCGACATCGTGCTGCTAACGGGAATGTAATTGAGATGGCGTGACTGTCCAGATATAACGTCTTAATCTGTAACACGTGAGACCGTTTTAAACCGTCAGATAAATCAAAAGGGTCCCGGCCGAGAATTCGACCGGGACCCTTGGACAGAGCTATGTTCGGCTTTCGCCGTGTGCCTGCGAGTTACTCCTCGACGAGCTCAAACTGATCGGGACCGACGCCGCACACCGGGCACACGTAATCCTCGGGCAGCTCGGGCGTGTCGACCTCAACCTCGTAACCGCAAACGGTGCACACAAACTTATACGTCTTCTTTTCCTCAGCCATGATGTTCTCCTCTCGAACGTGACTGCTGGTGTACTTTCTTATTAGTATATATTCTCAATAACATAATGCAAGTATTTTTAGAACATTTCTAGCCTTGATACGACGAGGCTTTGGGCGGCGTCTTGCCCTTTAGCACCTCGTGATAGTAGTCGTACGTCAGCGGCGTCTCGTCGCTCAGGCGCTCGGTATCCTCGACCTCGCCAATAAACAGCAGATGCGTGCCCACATCCACAGTGTCGATCAAACGGCAGCTAAACAGGGCCGCCGCGTGCTCAGGCACATAGGGCATGCCCAGAGCCGTCTCGCGGGTCTCGTATTTGGCAAACTTGTCATAATCGCTGCTGGTGCGGAACCCAAAGTTACCGATGTAGAGCATGTCGGCGGTCTGATCGATCACGGTCAGCGCGAACGCTTTGGCCGATGCGATGACGCCCGAGGTGACATTGTCCTTGTTCACGGCAACCGAAATACGCGGCGGCATGGACGTCACCTGCACCGCAGTATTGATGACGCAGCCGGCGCGCAACCCGTCTGCCGCAGCGCTCACCACGTACAGACCGCTCGGCATGGTAAAGAACGCAGTTTTGTCCATAACGATCACTCCCCTAGCTCGGGTTGGAACCTCATGAATGTATGTACCCACAAAAAAGGCGGCACCCATAACGGACGCCGCCTTTGAGACATATGTGTCAGAACAGTAAGAAAGATGAGACGCCCGCAGTTGCGGTGAAATAGGGACTGAATAGCCCCTCAAATAGGCAAAACAGTCCGTATTCCACCGCAACTTATACAGAGTGCCTAGCGGTTGCGTTCCTTAAGGGCGCGGTCGATCTCGCGTTGGACATCACGCTTGGCCATGTCCTCGCGCTTGTCGTAGAGCTTCTTGCCGCGACCCAGACCCAGCAGCAGCTTTACGCGGCCGTCGGTATTAAAGTAGAGCTCCAACGGAACCAGCGCATAACCACGGTTGCGAAGTTTGCCGTCAAGAAAGTCGATCTCCTTGCGGTGCAGCAGCAGACGACGCCGACGGTCGGGATCGCGATTCCACACGCCACCATGGCTATAAGGGTGGATATGCAGCTGTCTCTTATACACATCTGACGCTGCCG
>URZB01000149.1 GCA_900552295.1 uncultured Collinsella sp. | reverse complement strand
GTCATCATTGGTCACATCGGCGGCATCAATGGGGCAGAAGGCGAGAATCGAATCCTGTTCTGCAAGCTCGGCCAGATCGATCGTTTCACCCATGGCAAAGGCATCATCGAGGACGAGTGTGGCACTCGTGCATGGAATTTGATAGATCGTGCCATCCGCAGCGATAGGGGAACCTGCTGCCTCGAGCGTGTAGACACCTTGTATGAGATTGATGCCAGAGCCATCGGAGGCGACGAACTCAATCCTGTCAACCGTTATTCCGTCGATGGTCTTGCCCGTAATATGTATCGGAACGCGCGATGCCCCGTTATCGGTGTCCCAGCCCGCAGCCGCGACATCCAGCACAATGGCGTGTTCCGAATGGGCGGATACGAAGTGCGACAACACCTGCCGCAGATGAAGGCCCATACAGCTACCGCCGACAATGCCAATTACCAGCATGCAGGCAAGGATGACCGCAACGTGGTTCCGAGGCTTTACCCGAAGCTCAGAATCAGCAGAGATGCTATTGACGACAGCCCCGCACGCCGTGCAGTACCTCACGCCATCGCGCAACTCAGCTCCACAATAAGGACAATTCATACCAGCCCCCACAACCATAGGCGTTCCCATCGAGGCCACTGTAAATCGACAATCCAAATCCGAGTTGCGCAACAATCAAATCAAAAACGCGTCAAGCAAAAGTCTCTACCGGGAAAAGGGCCCATATCAGCAAAGTGCCACTCAGCCCACCCAGCATGGTGATGTGGCACCCTAAGATAACGCGGCGGCCCCTTAGTAGCCGCAGGCCGTGCGCAGGGTTACCTCCCAAATCTTTCCGCAGGACGGAGGAGCCCCCGCCGCACGTAGTGCGCAGCGGGGGCTTCCGACATGTCCGAGGACGTTTTCAGAGCTTAACCCTGTAGGGTCCCGAGGGGATATGTCCGCTACTCAGCCATCTGAGCCTGGACGGCGGTGATGGCCACGACACCCACGATGTCGTCGGCAGAGCAACCGCGCGAAAGGTCGTTAACCGGCTTGGCGATGCCCTGCAGGATGGGGCCGTAAGCGTCGGCGCCGGCGAAGCGCTGGACCAGCTTGTAGCCGATGTTGCCGGCCTCGAGGTCGGGGAACACGAGCACGTTGGCCTTGCCGGCAACGGAGGAGCCGGGAGCCTTGAGCTGGGCGACGGTGGGAACGATGGCGGCGTCGAGCTGCAGGTCGCCATCGATGGCGAGCTCGGGAGCCTTCTCCTTGCAGAACTTCACGGCCTCCTGGACCTTCTTGGCGACCTCGCCGCCGGCGGAGCCCATGGTGGAGTAGGAGAGCATGGCCACGTGCGGCTCGACGTTGCCCATGAAGGTGGACCAGGAGTGAGCGGAGGCGATGGCGATCTCGGAGAGCTCATCGGAGGACGGGTTGATGTTGAGACCGCAGTCGGCGAAGATCAGCGTGCCGTCGGTGCCGAACTGCGGGGTGTCGGTGCACATCACGAAGAAGGCCGAGACCAGCTTGGTGCCCGGGGCGGTCTTGAGGATCTGCAGCGCGGGGCGCAGCGTGTCGGCGGTGGAGTGGCAGGCGCCGGAGACCAGCCCGTCGGCGTCGCCCATCTTGACCATCATGGTGCCAAAGTAGGTAGCGTCCATCACCTGGGCGCGCGCCTGCTCGATGGTGACGCCCTTCTTGGCGCGGAGCTCGGCAAACTTCTGCGCGTACTCCTCGTGCTTCTCGGCATTGCGCGGATCGATGACGGTAGCGCCGGGAACGTCGATCTCGTCGGGGTTACCCAGGATGACGATCTTTGCCAGGCCCTCCTCGATGATCTTGGTGGCCGCGACGATGGTGCGCGGATCCTCGCCCTCGGGCAGGACGATCGTCTTAAGGTCGGCCTTGGCGGCAGACTTCATACGGTTTAGGAAATCACTCATGTTACTCCTTACAAGCGTTTCGCTAAGCTCCAGGCGCCCGGCTGCTCACGAATAAACCCGCTGCTAGCGGGTTTACCTTTCAATTATGTACGCCGCGGTGCTTGAGCTTTCCTTGTGTGGCAAGCTCATTATAGGACGCATTAGCGCTATAATCGCTCTGATAAATATGTCTCGAAGAATGTTCGAGAAAAGCCCAGCTAACGAGCCCGTGGCTTTTGACAAGGAGTATCGATGCAGATTACCTCAGGCCTGCCTGAAGGCTTTAACGCCGGCGCATACGACATGATTGTCGTCGGTGCCGGATATGCCGGTGCCGTTTGTGCCCGCCGTCTCGCCGAGACCATCGGCTATCGCGTTGCCGTTCTGGAGCGCCGTAGCCACATTGCGGGCAACGCCTACGACTGCGCTGATGAGGCCGGGATCCTGGTCCACGAGTATGGTCCACACATCTACCATACCTTTAATGAGCGCGTCCACAATTTCCTGTCGCGCTTTACCAAGTGGACGGACTACCAGCACAAGGTGCTTGCCAATATCAACGGCACCCTTATGCCCGTGCCCTTTAACCACGCGAGCCTCAAGCTCGCCTTTGGCGATGAGCGTGGCGAGGAGCTGTATCAGAAGCTCGTGGAGACCTTTGGCAAGGACGTCAAGGTGCCCATCATGGAGCTGCGCAAGAAGAACGACCCGGATCTTGCCGAGGTCGCCGATTACGTCTACGAGAACGTCTTTTTGCATTACACCATGAAGCAGTGGGGCCAGACGCCCGACCAGATCGATCCCTCGATCACCGGTCGCGTTCCCGTCTTTGTGGGCGACGATGACCGCTACTTCCCGCAGGCTCCCTTCCAGGGCATGCCGCAGGACGGCTATACCGCGCTGTTCGAGCACATGCTCGACCACGATCTGATTGATGTGTTCTGCGACGTGGACGCCCGCGATCTCTTCGAGATCGACGAGACCACCGTCAAGATCGACGGCAAGGTCTATGGCGGCGAGATCGTCTACACCGGTCCGCTCGACGAGCTGTTCAACCTCGACTTGGGCGCTCTGCCGTACCGTACGCTCGACATGAAGTTCGAGACGCTCGATATGGACCAGTTCCAGCCCGTGGGCACCGTCAACTACACCACGAGCGAGGATTACACGCGTATCACCGAGTTCAAGAACATGACCGGTCAGGTCCTGCCCGGCAAGACCACCATCATGAAGGAGTACTCCAAGGCCTATACGCCCGGCTCGGGCGAGACGCCGTACTACGCCATTCTGGAGCCCGAGAACCGTGAGCTCTATGAGCGCTATCTTGAGCGCGTTCAGAACCTGACGAACTTCCACCCGGTGGGTCGCCTGGCCGAGTATCGTTACTACGATATGGATGCCGTGACCAACTCCGCCCTCGATCTTTCGGATGAGATTATCGCCTGCCATGCATAAAGTCATATCATTCGGTATTCCCTCGTATAACGCCGCCAAGGACATGGACCATTGCATCACCTCCATTCTGGAGGGGAGCAATTACGCCACCGATATCGAGATCATCATCGTCGATGACGGTTCCAAGGACGAGACGGCGGCCAAGGCCGATGAGTGGGAGACGCGTTACCCCGGAATCATCCGCGCGGTGCATCAGGAGAACGGCGGCCACGGCATTGCCGTCCTTTCGGGCTTGCGCGAGGCACAGGGCACCTACTACAAAGTTGTCGACTCGGACGACTGGCTCGATGGCGCAGCCCTGTCGACCATGCTTTCGATCCTTCGCGGTTTTGAGGAGCGCGACCAGCGCGTCGACCTCTTTATCTCGAACTATGTGTACGAGAAGGTTTACGAGGGTACGCACACCGCTATTGGCTACAAGTTTGCCCTGCCGCGGAAAAAGATCTTTACCTGGGACCAGATTGGTCATTTCCGTCTGGACCAGAATCTGCTCATGCACAGCCTGTGCTATCGCACGGATGTGCTGCGCGCGTCCAATCTGCCTATGCCGCCGCACACGTTCTATGTAGACAACATCTACGCCTACGTGCCGCTACCGCGCTGCAAGACCATGTACTACGCCGACATCGACCTCTACCGCTACTTTATCGGCCGTGAGGGCCAAAGCGTCAACGAGGCCACGATGG
Source organism: uncultured Collinsella sp. (assembly GCA_900552295.1). Classification (GTDB taxonomy): domain Bacteria; phylum Actinomycetota; class Coriobacteriia; order Coriobacteriales; family Coriobacteriaceae; genus Collinsella. The sequence continues at coordinate 487 of URZB01000149.1, read as the reverse complement.
TCAAGCGTCTGGACCAACAGTTTCGCGTGACGCGCATCATGATGGAGTCGTTCCACCTGTACAGCGATGTCGAGTCGTCGCGTCTGCGCTCGTACATGATGGGCTATTTCACCATGATGATGGCAATCTGCTCGGTGCTCACTAAGCTTTCCGACGAGGATTGTGCCGACGAGCGCCTGAAGACGTTGTGGAGTGATTTAAAGGCCTATGACGAGCGTATGTATCGTCGTGCACGCTACGGTGTGGTCGGCTTCTTCACCAACCTGCGCGGTCGGGCTGGTGACAAAACCACACTCGGCCTATACCGTCTTGCCTCAAAGATCTTCAAATTCAACTAGCTGCTGAGTAATCGCTGCTGATGGGTTGACTGGGCCCCTTGGCCTTTAGTTTGCTACTGCGAACAGTCCTGCTCGCACGGAAAGCACATTAAGTGCTTTCCGGCTCGTGCGGAACTTGTATCAAACTAAAGGCCAAGGGGCCTCTGCTA
>URZB01000148.1 GCA_900552295.1 uncultured Collinsella sp. | reverse complement strand
AACTACAAGATGGTCAAGGGCGACGTGGCCAAGCTGGTTGCCGACTGCTGCGATCGTTACCCCGAGGCCAAGGTCGGCCCGATCCTCGACGCCATCAAGTACTCCGGCTTCCACTACGCTACCCGCGCCGGCCTCACCATCTCGGTGTGGGACGCTCTCATCCCTGCCGAGAAGCAGGAGCTGCTCGATCGCGCCCAGGCCAACGTCGACCAGATCAACGAGTACTTCGAGGAGGGCTTCATCAACGAGACGGAGCGCCACATCGAAGTCGTTAACGAGTGGACCGCTTGTACCGATAAGGTTGCAGCGCTCATGCTCGACATGTTCGACGAGGAGAACCCGCTGTACATGATGGCCGACTCCGGCGCCCGTGGTTCTAAGACCCAGCTGCGTCAGCTCGGCGGCATGCGTGGCCTGATGGCAGACATGTCCGGCGAGACGATCGACCTTCCCATTAAGGCGAACTTCCGCGAGGGTCTGCTGCCGCTCGAGTACTTCATTTCGACCTACGGCGCCCGTAAGGGCCTGGTCGATACCGCATCCCACACCTCGGACTCTGGTTATCTGACCCGTCGTCTGGTCGACGTGGCCCAGGACGTCATTGTCCGCGAGGAGGACTGCGGTACGCACGAGGGCGTCACCTACAACCTCATCATCCCCGGCACCACCGACCTCAACACCGACCTCGTCGGCCGTTGCTTCATCGAGGACGTCGTGGCTCCCAATGGCACCGTGCTCTTTGAGCAGGACGGCTACATCGAGAAGGTTGCCGACATCCAGAAGATGGTCGATGCCGGCCTTAAGAAGGTCAAGCTCCGCGCGCTGCTCACTTGCCGCTCCAAGTACGGCGTGTGCCAGAAGTGCTACGGCTGGGATCTTTCCACCCGTCGTCCGGTCGCCATCGGTACCGCGGTCGGCATTATTGCCGCCCAGTCCATCGGCGAGCCCGGTACGCAGCTTACGATGCGTACCATTCACTCCGGCGGCGTCGCTGGCGTCGACGATATTACGCAGGGTCTGCCTACGGTCAGCCGTATGTTCGATATCGTCGGCAACGTCAACGAGAAGATTCTGGGTCGCGAGGCCGAGCTGGCTCCGTACTCCGGCCACCTCTCGATTAAGCCCGAGAAGTCCGAGTACGTGCTGACGCTCACCGACTCCGAGGACCACACCCGTGTCCTCGACGAGCGTCGCGTCCCCGCTTCGGTTCGCTTTATGCCCGAGATCGAGGACGGCTGCGAGGTTCGCGCCGGCGACCAGATCACCAAGGGCTTCGTCAACTTCCGCAACCTGCGCAAGCTGACCGACATCGAGTCGACGATGCACACCTTCGTCGAGAGCGTCAAGGACGTCTACACCAGCCAGGGCGTCGACCTGAACGACAAGCACATCGAGGTGCTCGCACGTCAGATGCTGCGTCGCGTTCAGATCACCAACCCCGGTGACTCCAAGTACCTGCTTGGTCAGTACGTCGACCGCTACGAGTTCGCCGACGAGGTCGAGCGCGTTGCCCGTCTGGGCGGTCAGGCTCCTGTGGCCGAGCCCGTCATCCTGGGTACGCTCAAGGTCGCGTCCAACATCGACTCCTGGCTGTCGAGCGCTTCGTTCATCCGTACCGCCGGCGTCCTTACCGAGGCTGCCATCGAGGGCAAGGTCGACCACCTGCTCGACCTTAAGTCCAACGTCATCGTCGGTAAGAAGATCCCGGCTGGTACCGGCCTCAAGCCGTACGCCAACGCCAAGCTGACGTATCGCACGGCCGACGGCTACGTGGACATCGACGGTCCGGCTTCGCCCAACGCCAAGTCGCTGCCCGAGTGGGCTCCTGTGGAGCTCAAGGACCTGGACGAGCAGCTTCCGCAGCAGCTCGACTGGGCCGGCTACGACGAGTTCGGTGGTGCTGACGGTTCGTTCACCCGCAACGGCCACACCATCTCCGCCGAGAAGGCTCGTCTGTACCTGTTCGACGACCTGGGCGTGTCGCAGCGCTGGACCAACAAGTTCAGCGAGGTTGGCATCGAGACGGTCGGCGACCTGGTTGGCAAGTCCGAGGAGGATCTGCTGCGCATCGATGGCATCGGTGCCAAGGCGATCGAGGAGCTCCGTGACGGCCTGGAGGCCCACGACCTGCTCTACATCCTCGAGAACAACGACGACGTTGCCGACGAGGAAGACCTCTCGCAGCTGTTGCAGATGGTCTTTAGCCCCGACGGTCCGGACGATATCCTGCTGGGTACCTCCGCTCCGACGCATCACGCCGACGCCGACGAGGAGCTCCTGGGCGCCCCGATCGACGACAAGAAGGCTCCCGCCAACGGCGCCATCAACGAGGACATGGCTTCCCTCGACGAGCTGCTCAACCAGCTCGTGGACACCGACGACGCCGAAGAGGCCAAGGACAACGACGAGGAGTAACTAGTTCCGCCGTTCTAACGAACGGCGGCGACCTCCGTCGCTGCGCGGCCCCCAGAGCTACAATCTGTCATTCAAAAGGCAGGGCATGACCAAAAGGTCAATGCCCTGCCTTTTTCATGCCACCTTGTACGCTCTGGGGGCCGCTCGCTTGCGTATGCTCAACCTGTTGCGTTCCATTGATCCCTTGCCAATAAAGGACAGGTTTATTTTGGTAGGTTTTTCCTGCTTGAATTTGAAACAATTCGCCCGACAAGAGCGTATCTATGGTGAGGGCCTCATCGAGAACCATTAACGTCACCGGGAGGTGATTATGGAAGAACAAGCTTTTAGACAGGCGGTCGAAGATCACCGGGATGTCGTGTTCCGAATCGCATTGACGTACCTGCGCGATCGCGCCGATGCCGACGATATTGCCCAAGACGTCTTTCTTAAGTTGCTTAAAAGCGATGGACATTTTGAAAGTTGGGAACATCTTCGTCGATGGCTTATCCGGGTCACGATCAATGAATGCAAATCGCTCTTTCGAAAGCCGTGGAGACGCGTGGAGGATATTGAAAGTCTGACCGATTCGCTTTCGGCGGCGCAGGATGAGACCAAGGCGGTCTTGTCAGACGTTATGCGACTTCCGGAGCGATTCCGTGTTCCCATCGTGCTCTATTACTATCTGGGCTTTTCGACTTCAGAGATTGCCGAGTTACTGCATGTGCCGGCCGCGACCGTTCGAACGCGTTTAGCTCGCGGTCGATCGAAGCTCAAATTCATCCTAGAGGAGGGCGACCGTGAAATCCAATCAAATCAAGCAGGCCTTCGAGTCCGTCCAAGCCGATAGCGATCTTGCTGACCGTGTTCTTTATGCCGCTGCTGGTGAGCCGCTTCGCCGAAAGGGTCACGCGAAGCCTCTGTATGTTGCCGTGATCGGATGCCTTGCCGGAGTGCTGGCGACCGGAGGGGTCGCCTACGCCGTTGTCAATTCCAGCTATTTTGCCTCAGCTTGGGGAAACCACGGCAACGGGGATTCCATTACCTGGACCAACGGAGGCTCATCGGGAACTAAATATACCTACACCAGAGAGTTCGGTGATGGCATCGCGCCCCAAAGCCTGGAGGGCACAGTTCAGAAAGTTAATCTGTCCGTCGAGGGTAACGGCTATACGCTCGATATCCATGAGATGGCAATCGACCAAAACGGCTGCGGTGCTGTGACGTTTACGCTATCCAATCCAAATGGTGTTAACTACTACAAGCCGGCAGCAGAGACTGGCGAACTTGTTCTCTATGGTGAAGAAGAACAAGGAATCGGCACGCCCAGCATGAACTTCGGCGAGGAATGGGCTGACACACGCTGCACAATTGATAAGGACACATCAAGCGACACGGTCATTAATGGCACGATGTACTTTGCCTCGTGGGATCGCGAGCGAGATTTGGGACATGCGGTCACCTGGAATATCAGCTGGACGGAGGGCAAAGGTGAGGATGCGAAGGTGATCGAGGTATCGACGCCAGAGTTTAACGTCGGAGCGCACGTTGATATAAAGGAACTCAGCTCCGATGACTCGTCTCTTGAGATTAGCCCGTTTTCCATCCAGACGCACATCTATGATCTGGGCTATGAAGCAGTTGATCATAAACTGACCGTCAGCTACAAGGATGGATCGGAGCAGATTATCGAAGATGACGACGCAGGGGCGTACAATTTCTATGTTTCGATGGCACGCAATAGCGGAGAGAACATTTGGGTGCCAACGAAGTTGATTGATGTCGACCAAGTGGTCTCAGTAACGCTTGAGGGCACACGCTGCACTTCAACAGGGGACGCCGAAACGTCGGAACCCTTTACCATTGTCTATTCGTAAGATTTGGGGCCGCTTCCTACTAGGGGAAGCGGCCCATTTTGCGTTAAATGGGCGGTTAAAACGAGCAATATACTTCCGAAGACGCCGCCGATTTCCATGCGACAGGTGAGAGCAGATCACCGCTGGAGCGCGACGTTTCCCCAGATAAAACCGACCAAAATTAACCTGTCCCTTTTTGGCGGGTAGCGTTTTCCTGACGAGCACGCCGGATTCCCGGGCCGGGCGGCACAGGGGTTAAGTTTGTCGCGAGTTCCGCACGAGCCGGAGGTCACTTAATGTGGCCTCCGTGCGAGCCAGGAC
>URZB01000147.1 GCA_900552295.1 uncultured Collinsella sp. | reverse complement strand
CGCGATGACCGCGATCCACTCAAAAGCGCCCCTCAACGCGGAATGCTGCGATGGAACCATTCTCACTCCTCGCTCTGCGAATACGAAGCGTCAAGGATCTCTTGCACGTAAGCGCGCTCCTCGGGCGTCAACCGCGCCGTCTCGATCAGATCGGGACGCCAGCGGCAGGTGCGCTCGATGGCGTTCTTGCGACGCCAGGCATCGACCTTGGCGTGATCGCCGCTCACGAGCACCGGCGGCACGCCCTCGCCGTTGAACTCGGCGGGACGGGTGTACTGCGCGTACTCGAGCAGGCCTCCGTCCTCGGCGGTCGAGAACGACTCGTCCACATTGCTCATCTCGTCGCCCAGGGCGCCGGGAATCAGGCGTACAACGGCATCGGCAACGACCATAGCGGGAAGCTCGCCGCCCGTAAGCACGTAGTCGCCGATCGACAGACGCTCATCGGCATACGCATACGCACGCTCGTCGACGCCCTCGTAGCGACTGCACACAAACAACAGGCGCTCACTTTTGAGCAGGCGCTCGGCCACATGCTGCGTAAAGGGCTCGCCACAGGGGGTAAAGAACACCACAGTGGGCTTGGGACCCTCTGCGCTAATGGCCTCGATGGCCTCTGCGATAGGCTCGACCTTCATGAGCATGCCCTGCCCGCCGCCGTACGGCTCGTCATCGACGGTACGATGGCGGTCGTGCGTCCAGTCGCGCAGGTTATACGCCTTAAAATCAAAAAGGCCGGCCTTGCGGGCGCGGCCCAAGATCGATGTGGACATGACGGGCTCAAACATCTCGGGAAAGACCGAAAGGGTCTCGATCAGCATGTTGTCCTCCCTACTTGTCCATATCGATCAGGCCGTCCATAACGTGGACGGAAATTGTTCCTGTGTCGGGGAGATCGAGCACGACCTGCTCGATCACGGGAATCAGTACCTCGCCGTACCGATCGCCCTCGACAACCCAAACATCGTTAGCGGGCGTCGACATGATCTCGACGATCGTGCCGAGCGAACCGAAGCGCTCGTCGACCACCTCGCGACCCATCAGGTCGGTATAGGCAGCGTCGAGCGAATCGAGCTCAAAGTCGTCACGATTTGCCAGCACGTAGCATCCCGTGATGCCCTCGGCGGCCGTCAAGTCGTCAATGCCCTCAAACGAGACCAGATCGCCATCGCCCGTATCGGTGACGGACACGACCGTGCAAAAGCGGTCGCGCTTGAGCGCCGGCGGCGTCAGGGCGACGCGCATACCCGGCTCTAATACAGAAGGAAGCCCCCGCAGCGGCTGCGCGAGGACCTCCCCCTTCCTTCCGTGCGGCTTGACCACACGGGCGATGTTTTTGTACTGGGACCTCAAGGTCCTGGCCCAGAACCTCTCCCTCGACAGCAGTGTCGAGGCGAGCGGCCAGTGCACGGGCGAGCGTGCGAATGGCCTTGATGGTACGGCCACGACGGCCGATGACCTTAGCGACGTCATCCTCGGCGACCGAAACCTCAATCGTAGAGGCGTCGTCACCATCGATGACCTCAAGGCTCACGGAATCCGGGTCGTCGACGATCTGAACAACGAGATATTCGACGAGATCGGCGATGCGATCTGAGAGCATTGCCTCACCCTCGAGCTGTGCAGCGTCAACCTCAGGCACGATTTACTCCTCGGCGCCCTCAGCGGCCTCAGCGGCAGCCTTAGCGGCCTCGGCCTCTTTGGCGAGCTGCTTCTTGGACTTCTTGACGACGGTCTCGGTCTTCTCGCCCTCGTTGGCGGCCTTGACCAGAGCGGCGACGGCGTCGGTGAGCTGAGCGCCCTTGGACTGCCAGTCGGCGATCTTCTCGAGGTCGAGGTTGATGGTCTTGGGGGCGGTCATCGGGTTGTAGCGGCCAACCTCCTCGATGATACGACCGTCACGCGGGGCGCGGGAATCGGCGACGACGACACGGTAGTACGGACGCTTCTTAGCGCCGTGACGAGCAAGGCGAATCTTGACTGCCAAAGGAAACTCCTCCAACCAAGCAGCTTTAGGCTGCAACTACAAACAAACAGTTGAACATAATACGCCATCGACGCGGGCAGGTGAAGTCCGTGAGACCAACTTCTTCGGTGTAGTCGAGGGCAAATCCATATCTTAGACAAGAATTCGGGATTTGCAAGCACATACACGCACCCCACATGAGCTGCGCGGTATACTCATGACATGGAAAGACGCGAACATACATACGGTTATGAGGATGCCATGGGCGTCACGCCGCCTCCCTGGACGGGTCCGGCGGTGGGCCTCATGGACCTCGATGCGTTTTTTGCGAGCGTGGAGATGCTCGACCATCCCGAATGGCGCGGAAAACCGCTCATCGTGGGCGGAGACGCCGATTCGCGTGGCGTCGTGTCCACGTGTTCATATGAGGCACGTCGCTTTGGCGTGCACTCTGCCATGGCCTCGGCCGAGGCGCAGCGCTTGTGCCCGCAAGCCATTTGGACGCATGGGCATTTTGATCGCTATCGTGAGGTCAGCGCGCAGGTCATGGCAATTCTCGCTGACGAGACCCCGCGCGTTGAACGCGTATCCATCGACGAAGCCTTTATCGATATCACACCGGGTCGCTTTGCGCCCGAAGACCCGCTGCTGGTTGCGCGGCGTATAAGCGACCGCGTGGCAGGGCTGGGAGTGACCTGCTCCATTGGCGTGGGCTGCAACAAGACGGTCGCAAAGATCGCAAGCGAGCGGGATAAGCCGTTTGGGCTGACCATCGTGCGCCCCGGAACCGAGCAGCGCTTTTTGGCCGCGCTGCCGGTATCTGCCATGAGCGGCATCGGACGCTCGGCCGAGGAGCGACTGCGCCGCATGCGCATCTACACCCTCGGCGAGCTTTCGCGCGCGCCTGAGTCCACACTGGCCTCTATTTTTGGCGTCAACGGCGAACGCATGCGCCAGCGTGCGCTGGGACTCGAAATCTCTGAAGTCACGAGTCTCGACGAAGAGCGCGAGGTCAAGTCGGTCAGCAATGAACGCACCTTTGCGAAAGATTTGACTGAGCGTAGGGATATTGAGGCGGCGATTGCACTGTTGGGAGAGTCAGTGGGACGCCGTCTGCGCCGTCAGGGGCTGACGGGTGCCACGGTAACGCTCAAGCTTAAGTATTCGTATGGAAGCGGTCGCTCGGCACAGCGCCGACTGCTTCATCCGACCGACGATGAGAACATCTTCGTGGCGGTTGCGCTCGAACTGCTCGACAACATCTGGCAGGAAGGCATGCATGTTCGCTTAGCAGGCATCGGCATGAGCGATTTCGACCACCAAGGCGGGATCCAAACCGACCTGTTCTGCGAAGTCGACGACCGCGGAGCCCAATCCAGCGACCGACGCGACCTCTCCGTCGCTATCGACGCCGTCCGAGACAAATTCGGCGACACCGCCCTATCCTTCGGCCGCCAATCCCGCTTCGACGATTAGTCCCTAAGGCAAAAAAAGCCGGGCAGCTGCGAATGATTATTCTAGGACGGGGATTTTTTAATCATTTGGAGCGTCATTTCGCCCTTTGAATGATATTGGTCCCAATTCCCGTCAGACGCGAAATCTGGTCAATCGTAAACCCCCGATGCCTCAACACTGCCAGAAGACGATTTCGCTCTGATTTCGGCAAAGTTTTAAGCTGATAAGGCTCATGCGGAGCCAAAAGAGCCCGGGCAACTTCCAGCGCATCCATATCGGAGATATGCTTACCTTCGGGCATAAAATAGGGATTAGGCTTGCCGTCGGTACTCGAAAGATAAAACGCTTCCGTACCCCCAAACAGATTGAGAATACCTTCACAATCACAAATTTCGGGATGAGAGAAATACTCATGGAAGCTGCTCCAGCGATACAGAGGAGCAGAAGAAATACCTGCTTTTGCAGGATTGTCGTGTATGTATCGGACGCAACGGAGCAGCTGCTTGTCGTCAGAAATGATCACACTCTTGAATCGTTCCTGGAACACCGGTCCGCGGCGGCCGGTTTTTTGATTGAAGTGTTTCGCATATGCCGTATCAATCGCATGCATAGCAACGCTCATCTGATTATCGAGATCATCAAATAGCAGGTGAACATGATTGTCCATGAGGCACCAGGCAAGAAGACGAATATGAGCGGACGCAAATCGTCTGTTCAATAGATTGAGAAAATAAAGGCGATCGTCATCGTCTTCGAAGATCAGCTGGCCAGCACAGCCCTTGAGCATGACGTGATAATGGCCGAGTTCGGACAACGCACGGGCAACACGAGTCATCGAAACCCTCCCTTCCAAGGATGCAGTAGTCACAGCATACAAAAGGAAAGGAAGAAAAAGGCCGAACCGCCCAACAAAGGTGAGCGGTTCGGCAAACGGTAGCAATGATTATTTTATCCCCGTCCCAGAAAAATCATTTAGAGGAGGTCAAGGGGAAGGTGGGGGGCGTCGCCCCAGAGCTTTTCGAGGCGGTAGAACTCGCGCGCCTCGGGGGTAAAGACATGAACGACAACCGAACCGTAGTCCATGAGCATCCAAGTCTTCTGCTCTGTCTCTTATACACATCTCCGAGCCCACGAGACGGAGCTACATCTCG
>URZB01000146.1 GCA_900552295.1 uncultured Collinsella sp. | reverse complement strand
CTGCGCCGAGCGGAAGGCCGCGGCCACGCCGATGGCGTTGCGGTTTTGGCAGGGCACCTCGACAAGGCCGCCGACGGGGTCGCAAACGAGGCCCAACAGGTTGCTCAGTGCAATGGAGCTGGCGTCGAGCGCTTGCTCGGGCGTGCCGCCCATCATCTGGACCAGCGCGGCGGCGGCCATTGCGGCAGCGCTTCCAACCTCGGCCTGACATCCGCCCTCGGCGCCGGCGACGCAGGCGCTCGTGGTGAGGTTGAGGCCGATGGCGGCGGCGCAGTAGAGGGCATCCATGACCTGTTCATCGTCGAGCTGGAGGTGATCGGCGAGCGCCAGCACGCAGCCGGGGACGACGCCCGCGGAGCCGGCCGTGGGGGCAGCAACGATCACGCCCATGGTGGCGGAGCGCTCGAGCACGGCCATCGCGCGGGCCACGGCATCGGTCTGAACGGGGCCCATCAGGCTTGCGCTTAAATCGTTGCGGTAGGTGGCATCGACGAGCTTGGCCTCTCCGCCGATAAGCCCGCCGAGCGATCGCTGCGGATTGGCGATGGGGGCCGTGGTCTCCTCGCGCATGACGTCGAGCACGCGGCGCATGGCTGCGATAGCATGGGCCTCGCCGGTCAGACGCGCCTCGCGCACGGCCATGCCGGCGCCGATATTCAGGCCGAGCTCGGCGCACGCATCGAGCAACTGCTCGCCGTCGTCGAAGATCTCCTTGGCCGAGACACCGGGGGAGAGCGTCGAGGCCGAGCCCGGGAGCTCGATAAACGTGGCGTAATCGACATTGTCGAGCTTGCGCAGCATGGGGACGACGGTGTCGTCGGGAGCGCCGTCGGTCTCAAAGACGGAATAGGCCTGGCCGCCCACCTCGGTGCGGTAGGTGCGGCAGAAGGCGATGTTCACGTGTGCGTAAGCGAGCAGGTTCGTGAGCGCGGCGAGCACGCCGGGGACATCCTGGTGTGCCACAAACAGTGTGGAATACATTCCCGAGATGTCGACGCCGACGCCGTTGATACGGCTGATGCGCATCTTGCCGCCGCCGAGGCTCTCGCCGCGGACCTGTGCCGTGGCGCCCGTGTCGTCGACCATCTCGATGTCGACGGTGTTGGGGTGGATGGAGGCGTCGTCGCCCTTGATGTCAAAGTGATAGTCGAGACCCTGCTCGCGTGCGAGGTCAAAGGCCTGCTTGATGTTCTCGTCGTCGGTATCAAGGCCCAAGATACCCGCGACGAGCGCGCGGTCGGTGCCGTGGCCGCGGTAGGTGTGGGCAAAGGAGTTCCACAGGCCAAAGGTGACCTTGGTGATGCGGCCTTCCAGCAGGCTGGCGGCAACCTGGGCGCAGCGCAGGGCACCGGCGGTGTGCGATGAGCTGGGGCCGACCATGATGGGGCCCAGGATCTCGAATGCCGAGGTCGTAGCTAGTGTTTGCGGCTTGCCTGCCATGGCTGCTCCTTCTTTATCTCGTCGTCCCGAGGGGCGGGGCATACTCTGTCCCGCCGTTCCGAGGGCTTTGGTATTTGGTCGCCTGCTCGGACAGTCCTGCTCGCACGGAGGCCACATTAAGTGGCCTCCGGCTCGTGCGGAACTCGCGATCGACCAAATACCAAAGCCCTCGGAACTTAGGATACATGGTTGGAGTCGCTCTGCTGCAAAATTTATCGGTCTGTGACCTATTCCATGTCCCAGGTCGGCTCATCTTCACCACCGTAAATAAAAAAGAAGTACCGGTTGGAGCCGGTACTTCTTTTGGTGCGTTTTTATTTGGCTGTGGCTTTTATTGTTAGCTTACAGACCGCAGGTTGCTTTGAGTTCTTCGACTCGGTCGGTTTTCTCCCAGGTGAAGTCGGGGTCTTCGCGGCCAAAGTGACCGTAGGCTGCCGTCTTCTCGTAAATCGGTCGGCGCAGGTCCAGGTCGCGGATGATGGCGCCCGGGCGCAGGTCGAAGGTCTTCTCGACGGCCTCGACGATCTTGTCTTCGGCAACATGCGCGGTACCGAAGGTGTCGACCATGATCGACAGCGGCTTGGACACGCCGATGGCGTAGGCCAGCTCGACCTCGCAGCGGTCGGCCAGTCCGGCGGCTACCACGTTCTTGGCGACCCAGCGCGCGGCGTATGCGGCGGAGCGGTCAACCTTGGTGCAGTCCTTGCCGCTAAAGGCGCCGCCGCCGTGACGGCCGTAACCGCCGTAGGTGTCGACGATGATCTTACGGCCGGTGAGGCCCGTGTCGCCCATGGGGCCGCCCACGACAAAGCGACCGGTGGGGTTCACATAGATGTCGGCGTTGTCCCACGGCATGTTCTCGGCAGCCATGACGGGGGCGATGACGTGCTCGATGAGGTCGTCCTTGATCTTGCCCATGTCCTCGATCTCGGCGGCGTGCTGCGTGGAGATGACGACGGTCGTGACCTCGACGGGCTTGCCGTCCTCGTAGCGCACCGTGACCTGGGTCTTGCCGTCGGGGCGCAGGTAGGGCAGGGTGCCGTCGTGGCGCACGGCGGCCAGGCGCTCGGCCAGGCGGCTCGCCAGGTAGTGCGGCATGGGCATGAGGGTCTTGGTCTCGTTGGAGGCATAGCCAAACATCATGCCCTGGTCGCCAGCGCCGATCAGGTCGATCAGGTCGGTGGTGACGCCGGTCTGGGTCTCAAATGACTCGTCGACGCCCTGGGCGATATCGGGGGACTGCTCGTGGATGAGGCTCATAACGCCACAGGTATCACAGTCAAAGCCAAACTTGGCTCGGTTGTAGCCAATGCGGCGGATGACGCCACGGGCAATTTCCTGCACGTCAACGTAAGCCTGGGTGCGGATCTCGCCGGCGACGATGACGGTGCCGGTGGTCACGAGGGTCTCGCAGGCGCAGCGGACGTTTTCCACGTTGGCGGGCACGCCGTTGGGCGCAATATAGCCCTGCTCCTGCAGCTCTATTTCTTTGGCGAGGATTGCGTCGAGGACGGCATCGCTGATCTGGTCGGCGATCTTATCGGGATGACCTTCGGTCACCGACTCCGACGTAAACACAAAGGACCCGTGTTGGGGTGGGATGGAACGAAGTTCTTCTGACATGATTGTCCTTTCAAAAACGCGTCCCGGCGACCGTTACCATTCCGCCGGGCTCTGTATGCAAGGGGACATCATAGCGCGTAAATCCAACATTCACACCCTTTCCGCACCTACTCATTGGGGACAGACATAAATGGCCGGCCGGGTACTCATTGGGGACAGGCTTAAACGAACTGTCTTACCTAAATGCCGACAGGTTGCTCAAAGACTGGTCATTTAAGTCTGTCCCCAATGAGTAGGTCGGTGCCCTTTGTGCGGAGTAGGTCGGTGCCCTTTGTGCGGAGGTTGCTTTGATGCTTTATACTGGTGCAGTTAGACATCCATCCTGCAATCGAGGAGATTTCCATGGCATCAGACGTTCGCGTCCGCTTTGCACCCTCACCGACGGGCAAGCTGCACATCGGCGGCGCCCGCACCGCTATCTATAACTGGGCTTTCGCCCGCGCAAACGGCGGCACGTTCATCCTGCGCATCGACGACACCGACCCCACCCGCTCCACCGACGAGAACACGCAGATCATCCTGCGCGCCATGCGTTGGCTGGGCCTGGACTGGGACGAGGGTCCCGAGGTGGGCGGCGATTTTGGCCCCTACGCCCAGACCGAGCGCCTGGACCTGTACAAGCAGGCCGCTCAGAAGCTTTGGGACGAGGGCAAGGCCTATCCCTGCTTCTGCACCAAGGAGCAGCTCGACGCCGACCGCAAGGCCGCGCAGGAGCGCAAGGACCCCTTCCAGGGCTATCAGCGCCGTTGCCGCGATCTTGATCCCGAGGAGGCCCGCCGCCGCATCGAGGCCGGGGAGTCCTACGTCCTGCGCATCAAGGTGCCCGAGGACCGCGGCGACGTCGTCATCCACGACGCCGTCCACGGAGAGGTGACCTTCGACGCCAAGGAGCTCGACGACTTTGTCATCTTCCGCTCCGACGGTACGCCCACGTATAACTTCGCGACCGTCGTCGACGACGCCATGATGAAGATCACCCACGTCATCCGCGGCGACGACCACCTGTCCAACACCCCGCGTCAGGTCATGGTCTACGAGGCCCTCGGCGCTCCCGTGCCCACGTTCGCTCACATTTCCATGATCCTGGGCGCCGACGGCAAAAAGCTCTCCAAGCGCCACGGCGCCACCTCGGTGGAGGAGTACCGCGACGCCGGCTACCTGTCCGACGCCTTTGTCAACTATCTGGCGCTGCTCGGTTGGGCACCTGATGGCGAGACTACGTTGTTCACGCGCGAGCAGATGGCCAAGCTCTTTACGCTCGAGCGTATCAGCAAGAACCCGAGCTCGCTCGATTACGACAAGCTCGAGTGGATCAACAGCCAGTACATCCAGCAGATGGGTGCAGCAGCTTTCGTTGACGCGCTCGCACCGTACCTCATCGAAGCGGGGTATGCGACAGACGAAGCCGGCGTCGAGGCGATGCGCCCCCGTTTGGAGGCCATCTATCCACTCGTGAGCGAGCGCGTCAAGCTCATGACCGAGGCCGTTCCCATGATTGCCTACCTGCTCGACGAGCATATCGAGCTTGACGAGAAG
>URZB01000145.1 GCA_900552295.1 uncultured Collinsella sp. | reverse complement strand
GGGCGTCCCCGAGGACGGTGGCCTGGTCGATTCGCTGGTCTGCGACGGCATCGTCGGCGGCCTGGGCGCCATCTTCGGCTTCGTCCCGCAGATGTTCCTGCTGTTCGTCATGCTGTCCTTCTTGGAGGACTGCGGCTATATGGCCCGCGTCGCCTTCATCATGGACCGCGTGTTCCGCCGCTTTGGCCTGTCCGGTAAGTCCTTCATCCCCATGCTCGTGTCCTCGGGCTGCGGCGTCCCCGGCGTCATGGCTACCAAGACCATCGAGAACGAGAAGGACCGCCGCATGACGGTCATGACCACCACGTTCATTCCCTGTGGCGCTAAGCTGCCGATCATCGCCCTGCTCATGGGTTCCATCATCGGCGATTCTTCTACCACCGCCGCGTGGATCAGCCCGCTCTTCTACTTCCTGGGCGTCTTTGTCGTCATCGCCTCGGGCCTTATGCTCAAGAAGACCAAGCTCTTCGCCGGCCGCCCGACCCCGTTTGTCATGGAGCTCCCCGCTTACCACTTCCCGGCGATCCGCTCCTGGGCGCTGCACGTGTGGGAGCGCTGCTGGGCCTTTATCAAGAAGGCCGGCACGATCATCTTCGCCTCTACCGTCGTGGTGTGGTTCCTCTCCAACTTTGGTAGCTACAACGGCTCCTTTGGCTTCCTGCCTGCGATGGACGGCATCCCCGAGGAGTTCATGGACTACTCCGTGCTCGCCATGCTGGGCAACCTGGTCGCTTGGATCTTCGCCCCGCTCGGCTTTAGCACCTGGCAGGCAACCGCGCTGACTGTCTCTGGCCTCGTCGCCAAGGAGAACGTTGTCGCCACCGCCGGCTCGCTGCTGTCCGTCGCCGACGCGGGCGAGACCGACCCGAGCCTGTGGACCGCGTTTGCCGGCATGTTCCCCACCATGGGCGCCTGCGTTGCCTTCGGCGCGTTCAACCTGCTGTGCGCTCCGTGCTTTGCCGCTATGGGTACCATCCGCAACCAGATGAATTCCGGCAAGTGGACCGCGATTGCCCTCGGCTACGAGTGCGCCTTCGCTTGGGTGATCGGCCTGTTCATCAACCAGTTCTATAACCTGCTTGTCCTTGGGCAGTTTGGCTTCTGGACGGTTGTGGCTATCGTGCTGCTGGTCGCGATGCTCTTCCAGATTTTCCGTCCTATGCCCAAGCACGCTTGGACCGACGAGGATGAGGCCAACACTGCTTCCGTCGCAGTTTCCGCTTAAGTCCGAATAAGGATTAACCCCTTTCCACGAGCCCGGGTGTCTCAGCGACACTCGGGCTTTTTGGTGGGGGAGATGTGGCGTTTCCGCAGATAAAACCGACCAAAATAAACCTGTCCCTTTTTGGTAGGTGGAGAATGGGGTAAAGTAAGTGATGGTTAACTAAAGGAGGCTTGCTATGGCACCTATCGATATTGTTGTACTGGCTGTTATCGGCGTTGCGTTTGTCGCCGTGTGCGTGCGCATCTACCGCAAGGGCACCTGCGCCGACTGCGCTCAGGGTGGCGTTTGCACGGGGCATTGCTCCAACAAAAAGACGTGCGCCGCACTTAAGGGCGTAGACAAAATCGCCGAAGACTTGGGCCGCGGTATCAAATAAGGTCCAGATATCCAAGCGCCCCGCGAGCATCCGTTCGCGGGGCGCTTTGTGCATTTGAGGGAGAGCACGGCGAGTCGAAGAGTATTTTTGGGGTATCGTTAACTGGACTATTAATTGGCAACTTATCTATAACGGAGTAACCGCATGAGCGCTCGCGTAACCATGAAGGACATAGCCGCCGAGCTTGGCGTTTCCATCAATACCGTGCACAAGGCTCTGACGGGAAAGGCCGGCGTGAGCGAATCCGTGCGCGCCAAGGTGAACGCTAAGGCCGAGGCCATGGGCTATCACCGCAACACAAGTGCCTCAAGCCTGCGCCGCAAGGATATCAATCTGGTGTTTTGCCTGCCCCGCGCATCGCGCGAGGGAGCGTACTTTTTCCGTTACCTGTGGGAAGGCTGCAATCGCTTTGAACGGGAGGTCATCGACCGGGGCATTACGGTTGAGCGCGTTGAATTTGGCGTGGGCGGCTACGCTGATGCACTCGAGCAAATCGACGAGCGTCTGCAGGTGGGCGAGAAGATTGATGGCTTGCTCGCCTATGCGCCGGGCGACGATCGTGCGACTGAGCTTTTGGGGCAGATCGCCGAGGCGGGCGTGACGATTGAGCTTGTCGACGGCGACCGTCCGCATTTGAATCGTTTGGGTGCGAGCTTGGCCGATTATTCGACGGCAGGCAGCCTTATGGCCGAGCAGGCGGCAAACCTGGTCCATGCTTCTGGGGCCGACGCCCGCGTGCTCCTTTTGACAGGCGACCCATATACCGATTCGCACTATCTAACCGCCCGCGCCTTCCACAATTACCTGCGCGAACGTGATATTCCATGGCAGGTTGAGGATCTTGCAGGTGCCCATGCGCAAGTCAAACAACTCGAGCATGAGCTCGAAAAGCGCTTGAGTGCGCCGGACGCCCCCGAACTTATCTGTAGCGTTTTTGCCGTTGGTTCCGAAGTGGTTGCCGACGCGCTCGTCTCGACCGGCAAGGCCGGTCAGGTCATGGTGATCGGCAACGACCTGTTTCCCGAAAGTGCTCTGGCCTTGCGCCGCGGTATCTTTACCAATATTGTCTATAAGGACCCGACGAGCCTGGCGTATCGCGGCGCTAAGACGCTGGGCGATTATCTGCTGTGGGGAAGGACCCCGACGGTGCCCGTCCAGAAGGGCGCCGTCGAGATGGTGTTTGGCAGCAACGTCGACCGCTACTGCGAACTTGCGGGAATTTAGTCGATTGGGCAGGTACCCCCTCTTGCGACGTGCATTTTTGGGAGTATTCAGCATTGGCATGCCCTGAATGAGGCGCAGAACGACTGTTTTAAGTGCCGCCGGTGGCGTATTTCGCCATCGGGGGCACTTTTTATGCCGATCGGGCGCTATCTGCGTTCCAAATAGGACGCTGAGGATGGCGCACGGCGCGCTCCAATGCTGAATACTCCCAAAAATGTACGTCGGGACATGACCCACCTGAGCAAAAGCGCTCAAGTTCGGTGTTCGGGGACGCCAACCGGTCCGCAATGCATGCAAGTCACAGCTCCGGCAACCGTTGAACGGGCAAAACCTACCGTTCACCCCATGGTTGTTAGGTGAACGTTCACCTTTTGAGTCGTAATGGATTAGTATGGTGAACGTTCACCTAAAGGATAACGAGCGCGCCGTGCGCCCGCGTTGCCAGCAAAGGGGCTGTTTGATGAAAAACTTTATGGACGATCAGGATTTCCTGCTGAGCACCAAGACCGGTGAGGAGCTGTTCCACAACTTTGCCGAGGGCATGCCCATCGTCGACTATCACTGCCACATTTCTCCCAAGGAGATTTGGGAGGACAAGCGTTTCGAGAACATCACCGAGGTTTGGCTGGG
Organism: uncultured Collinsella sp.; assembly: GCA_900552295.1. Classification (GTDB taxonomy): domain Bacteria; phylum Actinomycetota; class Coriobacteriia; order Coriobacteriales; family Coriobacteriaceae; genus Collinsella. The sequence goes on along the minus strand of URZB01000145.1, from coordinate 1,159 downwards.
CGGCGACCACTACAAGTGGCGCCTGATGCGCGCCAACGGCGTCGACGAGCGTTTTATCACTGGCGACGCCCCTGCTCGCGAGAAGTTCCAAAAGTGGGCCGAGACCCTGGGTCGCTGCGTTGGCAACCCCGTCTTTGAGTGGAGCCACCTGGAGCTTAAGCGCTACTTTGGCTACGAGGGCGTCCTCAATGGCAAGACTGCCCAGGAGGTCTGGGACCTTGCCAACGCCAAGCTCGCTGAGGCTAGCTTTACCTGCCGCAACCTGATCAAGCAGTCCAACGTCCGCATGATCTGCACTACCGACGACCCCGCCGACAGCTTTGAGTGGCACAAGAAGATTGCCGCCGACGACAGCTTTGACGTTCAGATCGTTCCCGCCATGCGCCCCGATGCCGCTTTGCGCATCGAGCGCGGCCAGGAGTTTGCCGACTACTGCAAGCACCTTTCCGAGGTTGCCGGCGTTGAGGTCAGCGACTTTGAGGGCATGAAGGCTGCCATTTCCAAGCGCTACGACGTTGCTCACGAGCTGGGCTGCCGCGCCTCCGACCACGCACTCGACTACGTTATGTACGTCCCGGCTACCGCCGACGAGCTCGAGGCTATCTTTGCCAAGGGTCTGGCTGCCGAGCCGCTTACCGAGGAAGAGGTCCTCAAGTACAAGACTGCCTTTATGCAGTTCGTTGCCGGCGAGTATGTCCGTCTGGGCTGGGCCATGCAGCTGCACTTTGGCTGCAAGCGCGACAACAACCGCGCCATGTTCGCCAAACTCGGTCCCGACACCGGCTACGACTGCATCTCCAACTACACGCCGTCCGACCAGCTCGCCGATTTCCTCAACTCCATCCAGGAGACCTGCGGCCTGCCCAAGACCATCCTGTACAGCCTGAACCCCATCGATAACACCATGATCGATACCGTCATGGGCTGCTTCCAGGAGGCTCCGACTGCCGGTAAGATCCAGAACGGCTCCGCCTGGTGGTTCAACGACAACGAGGTCGGCATGCGCGAGCAGCTTACGGCTCTGGCTAACGAGGGCGTGTTGGGCAACTTTGTGGGCATGCTTACCGATTCCCGCTCCTTCCTGTCCTATCCGCGCCACGAGTACTTCCGTCGCGTGCTGTGCCTGTCTCTTATACACATCTGACGCTGCCGACGATAA
>URZB01000144.1 GCA_900552295.1 uncultured Collinsella sp. | reverse complement strand
GTAGCGGGTGGTTTAAAGCTGGCCGCTGCGCGGCCAGCGGACTAAAGTCTTGAATAAAGCCTCCGCAGCCACACGGGCTGCGGAGGCTTTTCTATGCCCTCTGTTACAGGCTTACCGCTCCTCGCGTTGCGGCCCAGCTGCCTCGGCTGTCTTTACGCGGTTCTTGTCGATGTACATGTTTTTGTCGGCTTGGGAAAAGAGCTCGCGCATCGTGGGCGGTTCATCATAATCACTAGAAAGCGCATAGCCCACCGCGTAGCTGATAGGCATGTCGGGGTGAGCCTCGGAATACTCGCTCACGTTCGCACGAATCCGAGCGAGACAGGATTCCACGGCAGCTCGATCGGCATCCCACAGCACCGCGATAAACTCATCGCCGCCGTCGCGGCCCACAAAGCAGGTCTCGGACGCCACGCACCCCAGCTGCTGGGCAAAAGAACGGATGTACTCGTCACCCTTCTCGTGGCCAAAGCTGTTATTGACCGTATGCAGATTGTTAAGATCGAAAACACACAGCGCAACAGGCGCTTCGGCGGAAACGGGATGCCCCTGCCCCAAGATTTCCTCGCACTTGTTCTTGTTGGGCAGTCCCGTGGCTTCATCGAGATAGACTTTGTTCTGCAGCTCGCGATTGAGCGCGGCAGTGCGCACCGCGCGAGCAAGTTCGACCGCAAAGGTCGCCACCAGGCCCACGATGTCGATAATCACCAAACCCTCAAGGCGATTGAGCGCCGTGGCCTTCTCCTGGGAGTAGTCCTCCGCAAGCCTCGTGGCATCGTCACAAATGCCAAAGAACTCCTCGCTCATGGCGATGATGTCGGTGTTCTCGTAGCCGACTTCGCGCACACGGGCAATCTCGGTGCGAAGCTTGTCAAAATAGCTCGCGAGCTCGGTCATCTTTGCCTGATACTCATCGTCATCGAGACGGACGAGATTGAGGTCGTCGCTTCCGTAGCGCAAACCACTAATGTATGAATCAACGGCCTTGAGCAGGTCGTCTTGTGGCTGGCCTGCATCCTCGAGCTTAACGATTCGCTGCGTGGTGCCGCGCACCAGACCGGCGTAGTTGACCACGCGCGCCGTGCCCTGGATGTCGGAGACGAGCAACATGACATTGATGAAGAAAAAGATAAGAACTGCCGTGAGCGCCATCATCAGAAGGCGCACCGCCTGGCTGGCCTTCTTGGCGACAGAAGCATTCACAAGCTCACTCCTCCAAACGGTAAAAGCTCAGATAGCGCGCAGTGTGCCGAAATTCACGCGCGGACAACTCTACCATGATGGACCGAGAGCCTCAAACTTGATGCAGCCTATGGGGCGCAGCTTAATCGGAATATTCAATGAGCTACAAGACCTCTGCTATAAGTGCTCGGCGCCCGTTTGTTTTATCACTGCAGGTAGAAAGAGCGATGATGCGCGAATCAGGGCCAACGTCATCCATGTCCGCATGCACCGCCGTCTGCGAGATATGCGTGAGCAGCGTCTGCATCGAGGCCTGGTCCAGGTTTCCCGGCCCAAAGATAATGTCATCACTCGCAGCAAACGAACACACGGCAACGATGCGCAGCCGGAACGCCCCATCCTTTGTGTAGAGCGTGCCCGTGCGGTGCAGGTCAAAGAAGCCCCTGTCTAGAAACCGATCGACATCGCCAAACATCGCACCGTTATCCATGTGGTGCGCATAGAGCAGATTGTAGGGATCGGTCATCGCGCGGCTGTTGCGCGTATCCAAAAACACCGCTCCCGAAACCGCGGACTCCCCCAACACGTTTTTGTTGAGGTATTCCTGGTTATCTTTTCCCTGAACGAAGGGATAATCGATGTTGGTGCCATCGATGGTGACCCATCCGACAACGTCGGGATTTTTGGCCATCAGATCCTGCAGGCGTGCGCAATCGTTGGTCCCGGTGGGTTTGTAGTGCAGCAGCTCATCGCTGATGAACCCGCCGTTCATAACGTTGTTTGTATCCCACAGCGAATAGCCCCCGTACAGCAGCATGAGCAGCACGAGAAAGCCGGCAAACCACGTAAGCACGCGGTCGCCGGCTCTCGCCAGCCGAGCTATGCGTTTAAGCTCCATCGGCTGTAATCCTCGCTGTTTTAACGACGATTACGACGAGGACGGAAGAAGACCACGCCCATCACGGCAGCAAACGCGACGATTGCCGCATAGGGAACGACCGTCCGAATAACATCGGTCGGAACGGTAACATCCTTGGTGTTGGTAAAGATCACCGTGGTGTCGTAAGCACCGATAGCTTCCTCGACAATAGAGCTACCTTCTGTCGAATTGGTGCCATCACCAATCTTGTACGACGTCTTATAACCGTCGCCATGATAATCCGCCTCAGTTACGGCGAATTTATCCTCCGATGAGAGACCGTAAACGATGACGGATTCCCCATGCTTAAGGCTTACGGTAACCGCAGTTCCCGACGTAGCTGGAGTTTGGCTCATGGTGGTGGCACCGTTTTTCACAGTGGCGTACTCATAGCTCTCCCCGTCAGCGCCTTTAATCGTGAAGGTAAAATTAAAGTCCTTATTCTTGTCACCTTGGTTGCCCTTGACGACCTTTGTGATGGTCAGCTTATGGGTGACATATTTGTTCAAAAAACCTGCGGTCTTCTCGCCCGAGCCTGCTTCTGTTCTAAGAATACAGCCCTTAACAACATAGCCCGAACCGCCATTCTCTTCGTTTTCTACGTAAACATCCAGGAAGAGCTCCTTGTATGTAACGTTGAGACCGTCCAGCCCTGACGGCGTCTGCGTAATTTTATATCGATAGATACCCGGAGCCTTGAACAGAGAGGTTTTAATTTCGGCACTCAGTTTGGCGGTTATTGTCTTAGTTTTCTCACCGGTATTCTCTGTGCTTGTAAGGCCTTTGTTGGAAAAATTAACGGAAGTCGGCGAAAGCGTGACGGCGTCTGTCACTCCAGCATAAACGGGCATACCGCTCGTGCTCGTAAGCTCACTCTCCTCATCCGCCGGCGCAATCGAATAGTTAAACGTCGCATTAGGCACCACGGCATTCTCATTCATGGTAAGCGTCGAGGTGATCGTAACCTTGTTGTCTTTTACCGGCAGATGCGGTTGAGCGGCACTGTCCTCCGCCCACGCGGGCGCGACAACTCCCACCAAAGCCAGCAGCATCGTGGCAGCCACAACTGCAAATGCTGTCAGTCGTCTCTTTCCAGTTTTCATGTTGTATCCTTCCTCTCGGGCATATGCCCTTAATAAAACCAATCTCCGTGCCTACAGGTTCGACCTGCGCAGCACGCTGATCACGTTGCCCTTGATCTGCGAGCGGGCAATCGGCCCGTACAGGCGGCTGTCGTGGCCGCCCTCACGCAAATCTGCCAGTACAAAGAACTCATCCGTTCCCAGGCGCACGGGATAGTCCACAGCAGACTCATAGCGCGGCGTCGGCGTGGTGATGTCGCTTTCCACAACAACAGCCCCGTTAACCATGAGCTCGCCTTCCTCGGTAATCGTGACCTCATCACCGGGACGGGCAACCACGCGGCCTAGGCGCTCTGCGCCATCCGCGGTGTATACCACCACGTCACCCTCGTTGAAGCTCTGGCTGAACCTCCAGTAGAGCATGACGTCACCCGAACAGATACGCGGGGCCATCTCGCCAGTCGTGACTGCACCCACGCCCAAGACCACGCCAAAGAGCAGCCAGAGCGTCACGACAAAAAATGCCAAGCGCGCCAGAAAACCCACGATATCGCGCCGGTCGTCCGCTTCTCCCAGATCTGGCGCCGCATGGGCGCCCAACCTCACGTTCGACGCGGCCGAATACCGCGAGCCCCGGGGTCTTCCCTGCGGGGCCGCTCGTGCGGCTGGCCCATCACCAGCATTGCTGGCGCCATGTCTTCTCATAGGCGCCCGCCCCTCTTGGAGCCGCGGCGTAAACGCAGCGCAACCATGCCCGTAGCCAACAGCACGCCGGCGGCCAAAATCGCCAGGGCATAGATGGGGTTGCGCGTAATACCCGTAGGCACCGCGACCTGTCGGGAATTGGTGGCCTTAGCTTCAACGGCAACGGTCACACGCGGACCGTTGAGCGTGCCGCTCGCACCCGTAAGCTCGGCGTGGTACCCCAACGACGAATAATCGTCTTCGCTCACGGTATAGACCGCGTTGTAATCCAGCGCCTTAATCGAAACGGTCAGGCCGTCCTTAACGGCAAACGGCACGGTCGCCTTGCCCTGGCCATCGGCCGTAAAGGCCGTCTTGTTTTCCACGGTCTCGGCCCGATCATTCGGTCGCGCCACGAGCGCATGGCTGCCTTGGGCAGACGCATCCGAATACTCGATGGCGTAGGTCTGACCAGCCTTGAGGCCCGTAAAGGTCGCCGTCATCTTAAAGTAGGCACGCTTGTCGCCCATATTGCCCGTAACGCTCTTGGAAACCTTGAGTGTGTAGGTGCGCGGGGTGAATCGTGCGTACACGCATCCCGTATGGCGATCTTTTACGTTGTACGTATAGGTGGGTGAAGACGACAGCAGCTCCGGGGCGTCCGGATTCGATAGGTCGTACCAACCCTCAAAGTGATAGCCCTCCTTGGGAGCGGCCACCGCCTCCACAAACTGTCTCTTATACACATCT
>URZB01000143.1 GCA_900552295.1 uncultured Collinsella sp. | reverse complement strand
TGGGCTCGGAGATGTGTATAAGAGACAGCCCCAACACCGACGTTCCCGCCGGCGACCTGGGCGTTGGCGGCCGCGAGGTTGCCTACCTGTTCGGTCAGTACAAGCGTCTGACCAACGAGTGGACCGGCGTCCTCACCGGCAAGGGCCTCTCCTTTGGCGGCTCGCTCGCCCGTACCGAGGCCACCGGTTACGGTCTGGTCTACTTTGTGGACGAGTACCTCAAGAGCCGCGGCGACTCCTTCGAGGGCAAGAACGTCGTCGTTCACGGCTCCGGCAACGTCGCTATCTACGCCGTCCAGAAGGTCGCCCAGCTCGGTGGCAAGGTGCTGGCCTGTTCCGATACCCACGGCTGGGTCGAGGATCCCGACGGCATCGACTACACCGTGCTCGAGCACGTCTACAACAAGAAGCGCTCTGGCCACGACAAGGGCGTCACGCTCGCTATGTACGTTGACGAGAAGCCCAACGCCGTGTGGCACGAGGGCGACGGCCGCGGCGTGTGGCAGCTTCCTTGCGACATCGCACTGCCCTGCGCTCGCGAGAACACGCTGCTGCTCGAGGACGCCCAGGCGCTCGTCGCCAACGGCTGCAAGGTGGTCGGCGAGGGCGCGAACATGCCCACGACCATCGAGGCCACAACCTACTTCCAGGAGAACGGCGTTGCCTTTATGCCCGGTAAGGCTGCCAATGCCGGCGGCGTGCTCGTGTCCGGTCTGGAGATGAGCCAGAATGCCGAGCACCTGTCCTGGACCTTCGAGGAGGTCGACGGCAAGCTCGAGCAGCTCATGCGCGGCATGTTCCACAACGTGGACGACACCGCCAAGGAGTATGGCCAGGAGGGCAACTTTGTCATGGGCGCCAACATCGCCGGCTTCCTGAAGGTCGCCGACGCCATGCTCGCCCAGGGCGTCTGCTAAATCTTTGCTTGACATAGCATGTGATGAGGCTCCCAGTTATCTTGGCTGGGAGCCTTTTTTGATCCGCATGCGACGGAGGAAAACGGATCATTTTGTCCCGACACGAGCTGTGCGCTCACGTTTGGTACACTTAAAGGTACTGGACAAGTGGAGAGATGGGGGAGAACGTGCTCAAGTTCGGTACCTACGTCCGTGTTGGAAACGCGGCCGAAGCCTATGAGCTCTTACAGAAGAACCGCAACAACAAGATTGTGGGCGGCGGCATCTGGATGCGCTTGGGTTCGCGTCGAGTGGCGACGGCGATTGACCTTTCGGCCTGCGGGCTCGATCAAATCGAGGAGACCGAGACCGAGTTTCGCATCGGCGCCATGTGCACCCTGCGCCAGCTCGAGCGCCATGTCGAGCTCAACGCGCTTGTCAACAACGTCTTTGAGTTCGCCGTCCACGACATCGTGGGCGTGCAGCTGCGCAATACCGCCACGGTGGGCGGCAGCATCTACGGCCGCTTTGGCTTCTCGGACGTGCTCTCGGCCTTTTTGGCGCTCGATTCCTATGTTGAGCTGACGGGCGCCGGTCGCGTGCCGCTTGTCGAGTTCGTGGACATGGGCTACGTGCGTGACGTGATCGAGCACGTGGTGGTCGTTAAGCACGACTACTGTGCAAGCTACGAGGCCGTGCGCAAGGCCGCGACCGATTTCCCCTCGCTGAACGTCACCGCTGCCTGGTGGGACGGCTCCTGGCATGTCACCGTGGGCGCCCGCCCGCTGCGTGCGACCCTGCTGCAGGGCGAGGCGTGCGGCCTTACCAACGAGCATCCTTCCGAGGACGAGCTTCGCGCCCTGGCTGCATCCGTGCGCGCGCTGAGCTACGGCACCAACCTGTGGGGCTCGGCCGACTACCGCCGCCGCATCTCGGCCCCGCTTGCCGTCCAGGCTGCGCGTCGCGCCGCCGGCATCGAGCTTTCGGCCGCGCTTGCCCGCGAGCTCGAGTGCGTGCAGATTCCTAAGTTTGCCACGGACGAGTATTCCTGCCGCCGCGTGCCCGGCGTCGATTCTAGCGAGGTGCGCTAATGGCTGCCAAACTCATCGATCTTTCCTTTACACTCAACGGCCGCAAGGTCAAGGTTCAGATTGCCCCCGATACCATGCTCTTTGCGCTGCTGCGCGAGCAGGGCTGCGCGTCGGTGCGCTGCGCCTGCGAGACCACCAACTGCGGTCTGTGCACGGTGTGGCTCGACGGCGATCCGGTGCTGAGCTGCTCGGTTCCCGCCGCCCGTGTTGAGGGCCATACCATCACCACGCTCGAGGGCCTTAAGGCCGAATCCGAGGCACTGGCCCGCGCGATGGCTGCCGAAGGCGCCGAGCAGTGCGGTTTTTGCGCCCCCGGCCTCATCATGAACGTGCTGGCGCTTGCCCGCGCCGCCAAGGAGGACCCAAGCCTCGTCGCCACGCGCGAGGAACTCTCGCGCCAGCTTGCCGGCAACCTCTGCCGTTGCAGCGGCTACGAGAGCCAGCTGCGCGCCATCGTCCGTTTTCTCAACGAGTCCGGCGTGCAGGTGGGTTTCGAGATGCCCGAGCTGCCGGTCAATAACACCAGCTCCGATGGTGTCGCGTACAAGCAGATCACTCACAAGCAGCCCAAGAAGGATTCGAAGGCTCTGCTCGAGGGTCGTCCCGTCTACACGGGCGACATGGTGCCCGCCGGCGCCCTGATCGTCAAGCTCAAGCGCAGCCCCTATGCGCGCGCCAAGATCCGCTCAATCGATACGTCGCGCGCCCTGAAGGTTCCCGGCGTCGTGGGCGTCTACACCTACGAGGACGTGCCCAAGCGCCGCTTTACCATCGCCGGCCAGAGCTATCCGCAGCCGAGTCCCTACGACCGCCTGATCCTCGAGAACCTCGTGCGCTATCAAAACGAGGAGGTGGCGATTGTCGCCGCCGAGACCGAGGAGGCCGCCGACAAGGCGCTCAAGCTCATCAAGGTCGACTACGAGGTGCTCGAGCCGCTGCTCGACTTTACCCAGGCACTCGATAACGACATCGTGGTCCACCCCGAGGGCGACGTGACCTTTATGTTCCCTCAGGGCGGCGACGTCCCGCGCAACTTGGTATGCAGCGGCACGAGCGACTTTGGCGATCTTGACGAGGCCTTCGCCCAGAGCGACATCGTCTTTGAGCGCACCTACACCAGCCAGGCCACGCAGACCGCGCCCATGGAAACCTTCCGCGCCTTCGCGACGACCGACGCGTTCGGCCGCATCTCGGTGACCACCTCCACGCAGGTGCCCTTCCACGTGCGCCGCATGGTCGCGCAGTCGCTCGACATTCCGCAGTCGCAGGTGCATGTCATTAAGCCGCGCATCGGTGGCGGCTTTGGCTCCAAGCAGACGGGCTGCTGCGAGATCTTTGTGGCGTTTGTCACCCAGCAGACCGGCCGTCCGAGCTACTGCTGCTACACCCGCGAGGAGACCATCACCGCGGGCAACTCGCGCCACCAGATGCAGATGACCGTTAAGCTGGGCGCCATGAACGACGGCACCATCACGGCCATCGATCTGCACACGCTGTCCAACGCCGGCGCGTACGGCGAGCACGCTACCACAACGATCGGCCTTTCGGGCCACAAGAGCCTGCCCATCTACAACCATGTGAAGGCGAGCCGCTTTAGCTGGGACGCCGTCTACACCAATACCAACCGCGGCGGCGCGTATCGTGGCTACGGTGCCACCCAGGGCCAGTTTGCTGTGGAGAGCGCCGTCAACGAACTCGCCGACATGCTGCACATGGACCCCGCCGACCTGCGCCTTAAGAACATCGTGCGCGAGGGCGAGATCATGCCGCAGTACTACAACGAGAAGCTCAACGCCTGCGCGCTCGACCGCTGCCTGCTGCGCGCGATGGACATGATCGGTTGGCGCGACAAGCCGCTGGCCGTCGACCTGGGCGACCGCGTGCGCGCCCTGGGCTGCGCGCTCACCATGCAGGGCTCGGGCATCTCCAACGTGGACATCGCCGGCATCGACATGCGCCTGGAAGAGGACGGCTTCATTACCATCGGCACCGGCGCCACTGATAACGGCATGGGCGTCGACACGATCCTGGCGCAGATTGCCGCCGAGGAGCTGGGCGTGGAGAGTTCAATGATCGTGGTACGCGGCGTGGACACCGACGTGTCGCCGTTCGATGCCGGCTCGTACGCGAGCTCGGGTACGTACGTGACGGGCCTTGCCGCCAAGAACGCCGCGACCGAGCTGCGTGAGAAGATTTGCGCCAAGGCAGCCCAGATGTGGGACGTGGACGCCGCCGACGTGGTCTTCGATGGCCAGTACGTGCGTCTGTCCGACGAGCGTGCCGCGCGCGAGCAGAACCGTTACCTTACGCTGCGCGACTTTGCCAACCTGTGCGTCAAGAACATCGCGGGCGGCGACGCGCTGACCTCGCATGCCTCTGCCTGCCTGCCCGTTTCGCCTCCGCCGTTTATGGCCGGCATTGCCGAGGTCGAGGTCGACAAGGCCACCGGCAAGGTGACCGTGGTGGACTACGCGGCGGCTGTGGACTGCGGCACCGTGATCAACGAGGCGCTCGCGCGCGTCCAGGCCGAGGGCGGCATTGCCCAGGGTATCGGTCACGCGCTCTACGAGATCGTCGAGCATCTGTCTCTTATACACATCTCCGAGCCCACGAGACGGAGCTACATCTCGT
>URZB01000142.1 GCA_900552295.1 uncultured Collinsella sp. | reverse complement strand
GCGTGGACTGAATGCTGCGGCCGCTCAGGCGCTCGCGGATAAATTGACGCGACTGCTCGTCGGGGGCAAACTGCTCCAGATCGGGCAGATCGCGGGTGGAGCGCAGACCGAACTTCTCCAAAAAGGCGTTGGTCGTGCCGTAAATGATGGCCTGACCGCGCTGGGGGTCGCGACCGAGTTCGCGCACCAGACCTTTGTCGACGAGCGACGCGATGACGCCGTCGGAGTTGACGCCGCGGATGCCCTTGACCACCTCGCGCGTAACGGGCTGGTGATAGGCGATCACGGCCAGGGTCTCGAGTGCCGCCTGCGACAGTTTTTGCGTGTCCCAGCTCAGCACGTAGGCCTCGACAACGTCGTGATAGGCGGGGTGCGTAAACAGGCGCCAGCCGCCGGCGACCTCGCGCAGCTGAAAGCCGCGGTTGGCCTCTTCGTACTCAACTTTGAGCTCGGCGAGCAGCGATGCGCACTCGCCGGGGGCGATATCCAGCGCACCCGCCAGCGCGGGCGCGCTCACCGGATCGCTCGACACCAGCAGGAGTGCCTCTAAGGCGCCTTTGAGGCTGTTTGTCTCCAGCGTGGAAAGGGTTGACATGGTTGCCGCTCCTATTCGGTGAGCTCGGGGCCCTCGCCGGGCACGTATGCCTCGGCGCCCTCGACGCGGTTGATGCGGATGGTTCCAAAAATCTTGTCCTGGCTCAGCGTAAGCGAGCCACGCTTGGCGAGCTCGAGCATGGCCAGGAAGGTGACGACGAGCTGCTCGGTGGTGGCGTCGCCGTCCAGCAGCTCGCGGAAGGTGCAGGTTTGGTGTGCCATGGTAAAGCGGTCGACCGAGGCCACGGTCAGGTCGAGCGGCACGCGATGCGGTGCCACGTGCTCGGCCTCCAGCAGGAAGGTCTGGCGCTTGCCGTCCAGGTCGGCGCAGATGACAGCCAGGCCGCGCAGGGTGATGCCGGCCAGGTAGTCGGGCATGAGGCCCAAAAACTCCGGGTCGGGGCCGGCCACGCGCGGGTGCATGCGGCTTTCGGCCTGCATTCGGGCCCCGAGAGCCGCCGCCGCGCCCTTAAACTGCTTGTAGGCGATCAGACGCTGAATCAGGACCTCACGCAGGGCGTCACCGTCGAGCGCGCTAAGTTCCTCGAGGTCATCGTCAATCTCGTCATCGTCGTCGGCTTTGCGCGGGGCCTCCTGCGGCACCAGCGAGGCAGCCTTGATATCCAAAAGGGTTGCTGCGACCAGCAAAAAGTCGCTCGCTACGTCCAGGTCCAGCGCCTCGATGCGCTCGGCCTCGGCCAGGTATTGCTCGGCCACCTCGCTAATGGAGATGGCGCCGATATCTACTTTTTGACGGGTTACCAGCTGCAGCAGCAGGTCGAACGGTCCGCTGTAGACCTGTGTCGACACGCGATACGACATCTTCGACCTCCTTTGACGGCGCCTTCGCGGCGCGGTTTGGGTGCATGTTGCGACCGTTTTGCGCGATCGACCTGTTAGTTTACCTTAGATGCCGGCGATTGCGAAGTTGAGCAGCCACTCGGCCAGCGGATACACGGTAACGTCGAAATAGCGGCCGATCACATCGATGCCGGTCCACATGGGCAGCAGATACAGCACGATGATGAGTATAGGCATGGCGTATTGCTGCAGGTGGTAGTAGTTGGTGAGCGCCTTACCTTTGAGAAACGGCACGATGATCGACGAGCCGTCAAGCGGCGGAATCGGAATGAGGTTAAAAAACGCGAGCGAAAGGTTGACCACGATAAAGGTGGCACCGAAGTTCATGATTTGCGACGCTACGGCAAAGGACATGCTGGCATAGAGATTGCCATAGGCAAGATGCATGAGCACTGCGGCCAGGCATGCGAGCGCAATATTCGATGCGGGGCCAGCCGCGCTCACCAGGACCTCGTCGCGTTTGGGGTGCTTAAGGTTGTTGAGGTAGACGGGCACGGGCTTGGCGAAGGCGAATACCGGGCCGCCGGCCGCGAGCATGAGCAGCGGCAGGAGGATGGTGCCAAACGGGTCGATGTGGTTGAGCGGGTTGAGCGAGACGCGGCCACGGGAGCGGGCCGTCTTGTCGCCGAGCGCCCAGGCCGCGGCGGCGTGCGCGCTCTCGTGGATGACGATGCCCACGATGACGGCGACGGCGCTGGCAAGTAGGTTCATGATGTAGCTGCTGGACATGGTGCTCCCCTAGCGGACGCGGCGCGAGGCACGCGTGAGCAGGTAATCTGCCACAAACAGGATGACGGCCACGATGGCGTAATCTAAGCGGAACACGCCGCCAAAGGGTGACGTGATGACGCCGTAGCCGGCGATGGCGCTCGGCAGCGTGCGCGAAAGCTCAACGACAAAGCCTACGATCTGCAGCTTGGCGGTGAGGCCGCTAAAGCACAGCAGCACGGTCATCGCGCTCATAAAGATGCCGCAGATGCGGCACGCGATGGCGATGATGCTCATCGCCACGGCAGCGGCCTTACGAGAGTTCACGCGCGGTCTCCTCTTCGATCTGGGTGGAAAGCTCCAGCCATTCATCCTCGAGCTTGGGAAGCTCTTGCTTAAGGCCGTTATATTCCCCCAGCGCGGCATTGAACTTATCTTGATCGGCATAAAGCTCTTCGCTTGCCATCAATTCCATAAGCTCGTCATAGCGGGCGCGCTTTTTATCGAGCTCCGTCTCGATCTTCTTGAGCTGGTTGCGCACGCCCTTGAGCTTTTTGTTGAGCGCAGCGCGGGCCTGGGCCTCGGCGCGCTTTTGCTCCTTGGTCTTTTTGCCCTCGGCAGGCTTGGGGGCGGCGACGCTGGGCTGGGCGGAACTGGTCGGCTTGGCTGCCTTGGTCGTGGCCGGTGTGTCCTCCCCTGCCGCCTCGGCGGCGGCGCGGGCCGCGAGGTCCTCGCGCTTGTAGAGGTAATAGTCGTAGTCGCCGTCATAGACCGTGACCTTGCCATCGCGGATGTCGATCACGCGGTTGGCCACGGCGCGCACCAGGTGCTCGTCGTGGCTGATTAGCACGATGGTACCGGGGAAGTTTTGCAGGGCGTTCTCGAGCATGTCCACCGAGTCGATGTCCAAGTGGTTGGTGGGCTCGTCCAGGCACAGGAGCGCCTCGGGGGCCACGAGCATCTTTGCCAGGGCCAGACGCGCCTTTTCGCCGCCGGAGAGGACACGGACCTGCTTTTCAATTGCGTCGTTGTCGCTAAATAGGAAGGCGCCCAGCAGGCTGCGCTGCTGCGGCACGGTCCACTTGGGCGTGACGGTGTCGATTTCTTGCAGTACGGTATTGGACTCGGTCATGCCCTCGAGCGCGTGCTGGGCGTAGTAGGCCACGCCCACGTTGGTGCCCAGATCGCGGGTGCCGGTGGTGGGAGGCTCCAGGCCGGCGAGGATCTTCATGAGCGTGGACTTGCCGGCGCCGTTGGGGCCGACGAGCGCCACGTGCTCGCCGCGGTAGAGCTTGAGGTCGATGTCGCTGTAAATGTGCTTGTTGCCGTAGGACTTGGATACACCTTCGAGGCCCACGACCATGTCGCCGGAGCGCGGCGGATCGGGGAACTTAAAGTCGATGTGCTTGTGACCCTCGGGCAGGATGACAAGCTCCTTTTTGATCTGCTCGATCTTGCGGATGCGCTCCTGGGCCTGGGCTGCCTTGGTGGGCTTGTAGCGGAACTTATCGACGAAGACCTGCATGTGGGCGATGTCGCGCTCCTGGGCGGCGCGCTTGGCGCGCATCTGCTCCAGGTTGTCCTCGCGCTGCTTGAGGTAGCTGCTGTAGTTGCCGGTGTAGGTGGTCACGCGGCGGTTCTCGAGAGCGGCGACGTGGTCGACGCAGGCGTCCATAAAGGCTCGGTCGTGGCTGACGATGAGGACGGCGCCGTCGTAGTTAGCGATAAAGCCGCGCAGCCATTGGACGCTTTCGAGGTCCAGGTGGTTGGTGGGCTCGTCTAGAAGCAGCAGGTCGGGGTGGCGCAGGAAGAGCTTGGCCAGCGCGATGCGCATCTGCCAGCCGCCCGAGAACTCGGAGCACGGGCGCTCAAAGTCGGTGACCTTAAAGCCCAGACCGGACAGGATTTTGCGCGCGTTGCTTTCGAGCTCGTAGCCGCCCAGGTGCTCAAAGCGGTCCTGGACCTGTCCGTACTCGTTGAGGAGTGCGTCGACGTCCTTGCCCTGTTCTGAGAGCTCGGTGATTTGGGCCTGCAGCTCGTTGGCGCGCTCGCCCATGCGGCGGATTTCCTTAGCGGCGGCCATGACCTCGGCAAGGATGGTGGTGTCCTTGTGCTCCAGGTTGGTTTCCTGCTCCAGGTAGCCTACCTGGCAGTCCTTGGCGTACTGGACCTGGCCGGCGTCTGGGCTGTCGATGCCCATGATGATTTTGAGCATGGTGGTTTTGCCGGCGCCGTTGGGTCCCACGAGCGCGAAGCGCTCGCCGGGGTTGATCTGGAAGGACGCGCCGCTAAAGAGGACGCGTGCGCCGAAGCTTTTTTCGATCTTGTCGACCAGGAGGATCATGGTGCCGCCTTTGACCTTGTGTGCCTATATGAAAAAAGGCCCCAACTTGCGTTGGAGCCTCATTCAATGCTCGGGTGGAGACGAGGGGGATCGAACCCCTGACCTCTTGACTGCCAGTCAAGCGCTCT
>URZB01000141.1 GCA_900552295.1 uncultured Collinsella sp. | reverse complement strand
AGATGTGTATAAGAGACAGCATACCAACTAAGCGGTTTACCTGCGGCGGGGCGACCTGAACGGCTGCTCCGCCTTTGTTTTCCGCCGAATCGACGCCGAGGTGCACGGTAACTTGAAACTATATTCTCTGACGAGAATAATATCTCACTATCATTATTCGCGCAGAAGTATAATCTGATTGCAGATTAAAGCCCGAGGCGGGGTGCCCGGGCATAGCGTTCGAAAGGGTTGAACATGTTCGATATGGTTTCTCGCCGCGGATTCGTTTCGCTTTCTGCTGTCGCCGCTGCCGGCCTTGGTCTTGCCGGCTGTTCGGGCAGCAAGACGTCCGAGCCGGCCGGATCCGATGTCGGCTCCGCCAAGGCCTCTTCCAAGAAGGAAACCGTCGAGCTGCAGGTCTTTGCCGCTAACTCCCTCGAGAAGGCCCTGCCCGAGGTTCAGGAGCTCTACACCGACCAAACCGGCACCACCTTTGCCGACACGCAGTTTAAGGCCTCCGGCGACCTCGTCGAGCAGATGAAGGCCGGCGCCACGGTCGACGTGCTCATCACCGCTTCCAAGGGCACCATGGATGACGCTGAGACCGCCGAGCTCGTCGACACCGACACCCGCGAGGACATGTTCGTCAACGATCTCGTGATCATTCGCGCCGAGGGCTCCGATACTAAGGTCGAGGCCATCGCCGACGTCGCGAATCTGGACGGTAAGATTGCCATCGGCGACGCCAAGACCGTCCCCGCCGGCAAGTACGCCAACCAGGCGCTGGCTTCCGTGGGCCTCTATACCGGTACCGAGGGCGACGACGGCGAGTACGCGCCCGAGCTCGCCGACAAGGTAGCCCTGGCCGACAAGGTCGGCACCGCTGCGTCTTACGTCTCTACAGGCGACTGCGTGGCGGGTTTTGTCTACAGCTCCGATATCTTCCGCTACGACGGCATCGAGGAGGCCTTCGTGTGCCCCGAGGACTCGCACAAGCCCATCGTGTATCCCGGCGCTGTCGCCGATAGCTCCGAGCATGCCGACGAGGCCAAGGCGTTCATCGACTTCTGCCTGACCAACAAGAAAGCCCAGAAGATTTGGGCCAAGTACGGCTTTGAGCTTTCCGCGTAGTGCGGCTTGGCGCGATAATTCCATCGTTTTGTGTCTCACTCCGTCCTTATATTCGCTTGGAGCTTTTCGTGCTTAATAGATTCCGCATCCTTGTCGCCTGTGCTTTGACCTTCGCGCTTTGCTGGGTGCCGGGATTTGCGTTTGCTGGGGACGCTGAGGACGGGGCCCAGGTTGCTGCGACTGCTCATGGGCTTTCCTATGGGATCGAGGGTTTTGAGCGGTTGGCCAAGGGGACCGCTCGTGCCATGGAGGGCCAGCCTGAGGGCTACCGGTTTCCCGTTGACGAGGACGTGGACCTTGTAGTGGCGCCTGCTGCCGATCGCGTTGTGGTGTGGATATCGCCCAAGGCGATCGAGAGGTATGGATTGGATCCGCAGAACAACGAGTGCGTATCGGGTCTCAAGGCCCTCGTCTGTGAGCTCGACAGCGCAAACTGTATGGGAGGTGCGCAGCTAGGGGACGTGGATCTTCCTTGGTATGTCACGGCGGAAACAACGTTTGATGCCGGCGGGTATACCTATGGCTTTGACGAGCGCGGTGCGGATGGGGGCCGCTATGTGGTGATTGCATCAGCCTCGGGTGATGCCAAAGGCGGCGCGCGTTGGCTTGATAGCGCTCAAATGGTAGAAGCATCGTCTGTCGTGTTGCGGGATGAGCAGGGGCCCTTGACCTCTCTGGCCTCCTTATTGGGCGGCATCGACTACCGACCGTTTTGGGTGTCCATTAAAACGAGCGGCCTTGCCCTGCTGATCTCCTTTGCGCTGGGCCTGTTCGCCGCGTGGAAGACTATGGGTACCTCGAGTCGCATCAAGGGCCTGCTCGATTCGGTCTTTACGATTCCTATGGTGCTGCCACCCACGGTCTGCGGCTTTTTGCTGCTTATGCTATTTGGTCGATCGACCGGGGTGGGCCAGTGGCTTATCGCGCACGGCATCTCGATCGTCTTTACGTGGCCCGCGGCGGTCATTTCGGCCGTCGTCGTGTCGTTTCCGCTGGTTTACCGCACGGCGCTCGGAGCCTTCGAGAGTCTTGACGCGCAGATGCTCGACGCCGCGCGAACCCTGGGATGGTCCGAGCGTCGCATCTTTGCCAAGCTCATGATGCCGCTTGGCTGGCCCTCGATTGCCGCCGGCACGGTGCTCGCCTTTGCCCGCGCGATGGGCGAGTTTGGCTGCACCCTGTTCTTTGCGGGCAACTACGCCGGTATTACGCAGACCATTCCCATTGCGATTTACTTTGAGTGGATGGGCGGCAATACGTCGGTGGCCCTCTTTTGGGTCGTGGTCGTAATCGCGTTCAGCTTCCTGGTCATTCTGTTCATCAATATGTACACGGCGCATTCGCAAAAGTATCGCGAACGTGGCCTTTCCCGTGCGGAGCGCAAACAGGCCAAAGGTCTCGCCGGACAGGGCGATTCGCTCGACCCAGTCGGCGGCGATGCGCTGCGTATCGATCGCGAGGCGCTGGCCGAGCTCATGCGTGATGATGCGGCGCCGCGGGGAGGTCGATAAGCTATGTCGCTCGTTTTGGATATTAAGAAACGTTATCCCGGGTTTGTGCTCGACATGCAGCTTGAGGCCGGCGAGGAGCGCGTGGCCCTGCTGGGCGCCTCGGGTTGCGGCAAGAGCTGCATGCTGCGCTGCATTGCCGGTGTGGAGACCCCCGACGAGGGCAAGATTGTCGTCAACGGCGTGACCTTTTTTGACTCGGCGGCGGGCATCAACCTGTCGCCCCAGGCGCGCAAATGCGCTCTGCTGTTCCAAAACTATCAGCTGTTTCCTAACATGACAGTGGCCGATAACGTATGCGCCGGTGTAAAGGACGCGGGTGACGCCGCCGCGCGCAAAAAGCTCGCCGAGCGCTATCTGAGCATTTTCGGTCTGGCCGATTTTGCCGACCGCTATCCCGCACGACTCTCGGGCGGGCAGCAGCAGCGCGTGGCGCTTGCCCGCATGGTGGCGGCGCATCCGGGCATTTTTATGTTCGACGAGCCCATGAGCGCACTCGATTCCTATCTTAAGAGCGCCCTCGAGCAGAACATGCTCGACCTGTTCGATGTCTGCAACCGCACCGTGCTCTACGTGAGCCACGACATCGACGAGGCATGCCGCCTGTGTCAGCGCATCTGCGTTATGCATAATGGGCATGTGGAGGAGATCGGCTCCGTCGAGGACGTAGTCCGCCGTCCGCAAACGCTTGCGGCGCTGCGCCTGACGGGGTGCAAGAACACAAGCCGCGCACAAAAGATTGGGCCCGAGGAAGTTGAGGCACTCGATTGGGGCATGACCTTTAACGTGGGTCGCGAGGTTCCCGACGATGTTGCCTACCTGGGTATTCGTGCGAGCTACTTCCATGTGGACAACCGTGCCGAGCGGGGTCGCAATAGCTACGACCTGCATGTGGCCCGAGTGAGCGATTCACGTTTTGAGCGCCTGGTGTTGCTGGACGTGCCGCGTGTTGATGCGCCCACTCGTCTGCAGTGGAAGGTCAACAAGGTGGGCGTGCCTGTCGACGGGCTGCCGCAGGCCGACGAGACCCTGCGCATGCACTTCGATGCGAGTAGGATCCATTTGGTTTGTCGATAGCGCGGTGTGTCGGGCGGGGACCAGTTCCTCAACCGTCCGTCTACCCGACGGCCTACCGTTTGCCGAATGTGGAATGACAAAACCTTATCAATCTGATAATTAATTATCAGAGATAGTTTCGGACAGTAGGTTCTTTTCGTTTCGATGCTGTCGTACACGTGTCGGCGGTGTTCTTCTGAACGACGACCGCCGATGTAGTTGCCTTCGATAAAAAAAGGAGGGTGCGCCGATGCCGCAGATGACATATTCGCGCTGTATTGCCACGCGCGCCCTGTATATGGCTCGGAGCCGCATATGAGCAGGCATGTTCACGGCTCCGGGAGAGACGACGCACAACTAAATTATCGACTGCAAAGCGGGTCCCCCAAAACTCCGGGTTTGAGCACGTCTGGGGCAATCGCGACGTGCCGCGCACGGATTGTGACCGAGATCGTCTGCCACGGCGCCGCCATGCGTATACTGGGAGGAGCAGATTGACCTATGAGAGGAGGAATCGATGGCTGACGATTTCATCAAGCTCACGCAGATGACCGCTGCCTCTGGTTGAGCCGCCAAGCTGGCTCCCGGAGCCCTCGCTCAGGTCCTGGGCGACTTACCCAATGTGCATAACGACAACCTGCTCGTGGGGTTCGATACCTCCGACGATGCGAGCGTCTTTCGCGTCGGCGATAACCTGGGCCTCGTGCAGTCCGTCGACTTCTTCCCGCCGATGGTCGACGACCCGTTTCTGTTTGGCCAGATCGCTGCGGCCAACTCGCTGTCGGACATCTACGCCATGGGCGGGCGGCCGAGCCATGCCATGAACCTGCTTTGCATACCCAGTTGCCTGGGCGTTGAGGTTGCCGGTCAGATTCTGGCGGGCGGCGCCGGCAAGTGCGTCGAGGCGGGTTGCTCCATCGCGGGCGGCCACACCATCAACGACGACGAGCCCAAGTACGGCTTGTCCGTGAGCGGCTTTGTCG
>URZB01000140.1 GCA_900552295.1 uncultured Collinsella sp. | reverse complement strand
CCGCAGGAAGCTTGGATACGCCTAGGCGCGGTCCAAGAAATCGTCCGCACCCCCTAAAGAACTTTTTGCGTCTCGTGAGATTCTTTGCGGCAGCGGTGACCTGTACCTCGTAATCGGTCTCAATTCCCTTAATACCAAGCCCTCCTTCGCTTTTGGGCAGCGTTAGCATCATGACAAAGGCTGTTTCCATAGGAGACCGGCATCCGTCGCGCACACATTGGATCGCCTTTCGGGCAAGAGCCAGACCGTCGCATCTGGTAATGGAATTAAAGAACTGTTTCAATCTCTCGGTCGAGGTGAGCGCGAAACGCTCGGTATAGGAGGTGGGAGAGTCGGTTCCAAGGGAATAAGCGCCGCATAGTTCAAAGTAGTACTCCACCAGTTCGCGAAAAGGAAGATAGGTGGCGGCCTGAAGTGCGCAAAGCTCAACGCCAACAATGAAGATGCCATCTTCAAGCTCTATAAAGCGTGAGTTCGAGAATCGTTTTGAAGAAACGTGGCATTGACAGTTCATTGCATGGCGCGCATTCCTGCGATCAAACACCATCACCTCGAGGGAATCATTCGCGTCGAGGGAAACATCATGTTTGGTGAGCCATTCTGCGGCTGCGTCAAGGAGCGTTCCGGTGGGACATGATCCGTAAATCGCGGCAGGGTTACAGGACTCGATGCCTTTCGCAGACACCGAATGCGCGGCCTGGTAGACCGCTTTTGCAGTGGTATGTGACAATACGATACTCATGATATATATCGTGTCAGCTAATGCCGTGTTGACGGCGCTGAGTGGAAAAGCCGTTTTAGAGGTCTAACCAAATGCTGTCCAAAAGCTTGACGCAATTATGAGTTGGCATGCCCTAAATAAAAGTTTTCGCAGCTTAGCTATAGCATATAAATACTCAATTGCCGCACATTTGATAGTGATGCATCACCATCCGACAACGAATTACGTGTCGGGAATTGGCCGAAATCGTTCGCAATGAGTGTTCAGAATTTGTGATGGCAAATCTATCTGTGGAACGTAGGGCGGCCCCGCTGCGGGGTTTCCCGCTGCGAGACCGCTCGTGATCTACGCCGGGGTTTGTCGCAGGCGTTTCTACTTGGCGAATAGGTTCTTGAGGTTGAACTCGGCTTGGACGGTGCGGAGCATGAGGTCGGTGTCGTCCAGGCCCAGATGCTGCTCGTTGGCGTCGGCGGCGAGGGTTCCACGGCGGCGCGCCCAGTTCTCGAGCGCGGCGGGGGCGGATTCGCGGGGGAGCGAGCGGACGTCGGCATCCAGGCTGCGGCAGATCTGGCGCGAGTCGATGACGATAATCTTGCCGGCACGACGCGCCTCGGCGTAACCGTCCAGGTGAATCTTGAACCAGCTGTCCTCAAACGCGGCGTTGTGTGCCATGTACGGGTACTTCTTCATGAGCTTGAGCAGCTGCTTCTGCAGCTCCTTGTTCTCGCGGAACGGCTCCTTTCCGTCGATGTCGTCCCAGGTGATGTGGTGGATATTCGACAACGGCACATCCTCGCCGCGGTAGATATCGGGCAGGCCGCAGTAGTGTGCCTCGGCGTCGTGCGGGACGGCGTCGCTGGTGAGCTCCATGATCTCCCAGCCCACGTTGATAATGTAGCCGCGCTCGGGCGCACGTCCGGTGGTCTCGATGTCGATGCCGAGCACCGTGCCCTGGATAGGCTTGCGGGCGTACGCCACGCCGAGCGCGTCGCGGTCGCCGCGGATTTCGCGCATGACGGACGCAGCGGTACGCTTTTGCATCTTGCCGATGGCGGCGCAGGTGTCGGCATCGGACAGGCCGCGCGAAAGCGTCGCGGGCGTCACGTTGCGCAGGCGTGCCTCGCCAATTTGGTCGCACAGGTCGCGGTTGCGGTCAGCCAGGTCGCGCACGGTGGCAAAGTCGAAGCTGGGGTCGCCCTCGGCGGTAAAGTACTCGGTTTCGAGCACCTTAAGGGCCTCCTCGCCCTTCTGGCGCTCGGATTCCATGGCGCCGTGATCGCCATAGATAAACATGGGAATAAACGGCTGGCGCTCGTATTCGAGTGCTTGTGAAACGTTCATACAACTGCTCCTTGGATGGGCCGCGTCGTGCGGCTCAGTGTCATTAAGATGTGGCGAGATGATAGTTTACCATGGGCAACTATTGGCATCGCGCCTAGGACAACTACAATACCCTAGTTGACCGCTAGGACTTTTACAATGCTGCCGAAAGACACGAAAGGTTCCATCCGTCATGGATTTGCTGATTGATATTCTGCTCGACGCCGGCAAGGACACGCTCTCGCTGGTACCGTTCTTATTGGTGACATATTTGGCCCTCGAGACCCTGGAGCACGTCGCGGGCGACAGCGTTAACGGCGCCATCAAGCGCGCCGGCGCCGCGGGTCCCGTGGTTGGCTCGTTGCTGGGCATGGTGCCGCAGTGCGGCTTTTCGGCAATGGCGGCAACGCTGTACGCCGGTCGTGTCGTGACCTTGGGCACGTTGGTGGCGGTGTTCCTTTCGACCTCCGATGAGATGCTGCCGCTGTTGCTCGCCGAGCAAGTTCCCGTGCAGACCATGGCGATGTTGCTCGCCTCGAAGGCGCTGATCGCGCTGGTCACGGGCTTTATCGTGGATGCGGCTATCCGCGGCCTTCGTCGTAATGCCCGCGCGCATGCGGCGATTCGCCGTACCGTGCTGGGGACCGCTGCCAATCCGGCTCATGTGAACTGCGCGCACGACGACCATACCGGGGGCGACATCATTGATGAAGTGGCCGAGGCGGGCGTAAGTGCTGATCACATCCACGAGCTGTGCGAACGCGATCATTGCGGCTGTGACGAGGATGAGGACGAGCACGGGCACGACCACAGCCACGATCATGGTCACGCGGACGAGCACGAGCGCCACCACGACCACAGCCACTCCTACGAGGGCGCGCCCATCGTGTCGATCATCCGCAGCGCGATCTCGCATACCGTGCAGGTGTCGGTATTCATTTTCCTGGTGACGCTGATTCTGGTCGCCGTGCTCGAGACCTTTGGCGAGTCGGCGATCGAGCAGTTCCTGCGCGGCAACGAGACGCTTGCGGTCCTGGGCTCGGCGCTTGTCGGCCTGATTCCCAACTGCTCGGCCAGCGTCGTCATCACGCAACTGTACCTGGAAGGCGCGCTGCAGCTGGCCCCGATGCTCGCCGGCACGCTCATTTCTGCCGGCGTGGGCTACCTGGTGCTGTTCCGCACCAACCGCAGCGCCCGCGAAAACGTCGTGTTCCTGGTCATGATGTACGTCATCGGCGCCGGCTGGGGCCTTATCCTATCCGCCGTTGGCCTTTAAGTAGATTATTGGGACATGTCTTACGATCTACCCCTGTGACCAGGGCATTCCCCGCTGCCAAAACAAAAAGGTAGATTTTTAGGCATGTCCCGAAAATCTACCTTGGTTAGCGCAGCAGCTCGGTGAGGTTGCGCTTAAAGCGGGCCCGGTCTTCGCTGGTAAATGCCGCCGGACCGCGAGTGCGACCGCCGGCGCGGCGCACCTTCTTTTCCTCGTGGCGAATAAACAGTTGCATGTCGATGGTCGCCTTATCGTAGACGCGCCCGCGCACGCCGATGGCGGCGGCATCGCGCCCGAGCACCATGCTCGCCAAGCCAATGTCCTGCGTCACGACTACGTCGCCCGCCTGCAGGCGTTCGACAATGGCAAAGTCGGCGCTGTCGGCGCCCACGCTCACATCGAGCGTCGTGACCCAAAATCCGCGTCGCGCATGCTCGACGTCGCGCGGATCGTCGCGGCGAATGTGGCGTTCCAGGTTCTGTGTGCTGTTGCCGGCGATAACGACGGCGACGCCCGCCCGCCGCGCGCAGTCAATCGACTCGCGCGTGACCGGGCAGGCGTCTGCATCAATAAAGAGCGTTCGCGGCATCTAGTGCACCAGTTTGCCAAATTGAATAGCGCGAACAATCAGCGTTACGCCAAACACCAGCAGTGCGGCGCCGCTAAAGATGACGAGCATCTTGGCCGACCACAGCGGATAGATAAACACGAACATGCCGGCGATGATGGAGAGCGCGCCGCTCAGGATGGCGAGGGCACGGTTGGACGAAAGCTCGGACTCCAGAATGGACATGACACCTTCGACGATCCAGCCAAAGCCGGCCACGATAACCACCATCGTGGTGAGCGTCGCGGTCGAGAAGGCCTGGTTGCGCAGGATTATGACGCCGCCCAAGATAATGAGTAGGTTGGAGATGATGCTCGTCACGCGCCAGCCGGTGGGCAGCAGTGGCTCGAAAACAGCGGTAAACAGCCTGATCGCGGCCGTGATCACAAAGTAGAAGCCCAAGACGGTCGTTAAGAAGACGAGGGACTTGGCGGGCGCAAACAGCAGTGCGATGCCGGCGACGAGCGCCAAGACGCCCGTGATGGCGTAAATCCAGCGCACGGCCTTGACGGCCTTGCCTGCCATGCTTTTCTCGTCAAATCCAAACTGGCTCGATTTTTGGTCATCATTCTTAAAGATGCCCATAATGTCTCCTTTCCGTGCGGCGTAAGCCTTGATCGTTACGACCAGTATCGCCTAAAGGCGCTGACGTATGGGTCGGGGAGGGTGAAACGTAACCCAAAGGGGGGTGCGGACAGAAAGTTGGACCGTGAAGCGGTCCGGACTGGAGGTTCG
>URZB01000139.1 GCA_900552295.1 uncultured Collinsella sp. | reverse complement strand
GCATACGAGATGTAGCGCCGTCTCGTGGGCTCGGAGATGTGTATAAGAGACAGGCTTGGAGCGGCTTGGGACCACAGCCAGCAACACGCAAACCACCGCAAACAAGCCAAGGATTACGAGCGTTTGGATGCCAGTGCGGGCAGACAGCAGCACCGACATGGCGAGCACAGGGCCGAGCTCACCCCAGGTGCCATACGCGAGAATCGAGTCGCCCACACGCGTGCCAGTGAGCGAGCGCTCACGCATGATGGGCACGAGCGTGCCGAGCGCCGTCGAAGTGAGGGCAAGCGTCACGGCGATACCGTCGAAATGACTGACTGAGAACCACGGGGTAAAGCGCACGGCAAGCCAGGCGATACCAAACGTGACGACCCACGTCGCCAAGCCGTAGCGCCCCTCGACGCCCGTGATGCTCTTGGGGTCGATCTCAAAGCCGGCAAGCAGGAACAAGAAGGCCAGGCCCAGCTCGGACACAAGCGAGACCTCAGCATCTACATGGATGACGCCGAGCATATGGGGTCCCAGCACCGCGCCGAGCACGAGCAAAAAGACCGTCTCGGGAACGGGTTTTCCGGGAATCGCCGAGGCGATAAAAGGACTCGCAAAGGCCACGAGTGCGATGATGGCGAGCGAAACGAATGCCATGTGATGCCTTTCTCTTGTTTGCGCTTCACTGTAGCACCCTCGCCGTCCTCAACGCGCCGCGAGCTGTCGTATCATAGTGAGGTTTACAAACATGTGGCTCAAGGCGACCGCAGGGCAGACCCCGCAAACCGACCGCTGCCGCATACCGTACCGTACGCCCAACCGATCAGGAAGGCAGGAACCAATGGTCTCTCGTATCTACGTGGAGAAGAAACCCGGGTTCGACGTCGAGGCTCAGCAGCTCAAGGGCGAGCTGACCGAAATTCTCGGCATCAAGGGCATCGAGGCCCTGAGGATCATCAACCGCTACGACGTCGAGGGCATCGACGAGGAGCTTTTCCGCTCCTGCGTGCCGACCGTCTTTAGCGAGCCCCAGGTCGATGTGACCTACGACGAGCTCCCCGCAAGCGATGGCGCCGTCTTTGCCGTCGAATTCCTGCCTGGCCAGTTTGACCAGCGCGCCGACTCCGCCAGCGAGTGCGTGCAGCTCATCAGCCAGGGCGAGCGCCCCGCCGTGCGCTCCGCCAAGGTCTATATGATCTCGGGCGACTTGGACGAGGCCGCCATCGAGGCCATCAAGCACTACGTGGTGAACCCCGTCGAGGCGCGCATCGCCTCGCTCGACCTGCCCGAGACGCTGTACATGGAGACCCCCGAGCCCCAGCCCGTCGAGGTGCTCGACGGCTTCCGCGAGCTCGACGAGGCCGGCCTTGCCGCCTTTATCGCCGATCGCGGCCTTGCCATGGACGAGGCGGACATCGCCTTCTGCCAGCAGTACTTCCGCGATGAGGGCCGCGACCCCACCATCACCGAGATCCGCGTGATCGACACCTACTGGTCCGATCACTGCCGCCACACCACCTTCGGCACCGTCCTGGACGACGTGACGATCGACGACGCCGTGGTGCAGCAAGCCTTCGACCGCTACATGGAGATGCGCCACGAACTCGGCCGCGACGCCAAGCCCGTCTGCCTCATGGACATGGGCACCATCGGCGCCAAGTATCTTAAGAAGACCGGCATCATGACCGATGTCGATGAGTCCGAGGAGATCAACGCCTGCACCGTCAAGGTGAAGGTCGATGTCGACGGCGAGGACCAGGACTGGCTGTTCCTCTTTAAGAACGAGACCCACAACCACCCGACCGAGATCGAGCCCTTCGGCGGTGCCGCCACCTGCGTGGGCGGCGCTATCCGCGACCCGCTCTCGGGCCGCAGCTATGTGTACCAGGCCATGCGCGTCACCGGCGCCGGCGACCCCACCGTCCCGGTTTCCGAAACGCTCGAGGGCAAGCTGCCGCAGCGCAAGCTCGTGACCACCGCTGCCGCCGGCTACTCCAGCTACGGCAACCAGATCGGCCTTGCCACCGGTCAGGTTAATGAACTCTATCACCCCGGTTACGTGGCCAAGCGCATGGAAGTTGGCGCCGTCGTGGGCGCCACCCCGGCAAACCACGTTCGTCGCGAGTGCCCCGCCCCCACCGACAAGATCATCCTGCTGGGCGGCCGCACCGGCCGTGACGGCATCGGTGGCGCTACCGGCTCCTCAAAGACCCAGAACACCGAGTCCATCGAGACCTCGGGTGCCGAGGTCCAGAAGGGCAACGCCCCGGTCGAGCGCAAGCTGCAGCGCCTGTTCCGCCGCGGCGACGCCTGCCGTCTGATCAAGCGCTGCAACGACTTTGGCGCCGGCGGCGTCTCGGTCGCCGTGGGTGAGCTTGCCGACGGCCTGTATGTCGACCTTGACACCGTGACCAAGAAGTACGACGGCCTGGATGGCACCGAGCTCGCCATTTCCGAGTCCCAGGAGCGCATGGCTTGCGCCGTCGCCGACGGTGACGTCGAGGAGTTCATGGGCTACGCCGCCGAGGAGAACCTGGAGGCAACCGTTATCGCCGAGGTTACCGCCGAGCCGCGCATGCGCATGGCCTGGAACGGCGTCGCCATCGTCGACCTGTCCCGCGAGTTCCTCAACTCCAACGGCGCACCCAAGCACCAGGTCGCCCACGTGTGCGCCCGTAGCGTGTGGCAGCCCAGCTGGGCCGGCACCACGCTCGCCGAGCGCATGACCTCGCTCGTCACCGACCTCAACGTCGCTTCCAACAAGGGTCTTTCCGAGCGCTTCGACTCCACCATCGGCGCCGCGACCGTGCTCATGCCCTTTGGCGGCAAGACGCAGCTCACCCCCAGCTCGGCCATGGTCGCCAAGTTCCCCGTGGACGGCGAGACCACCACGGCGAGTGCCATGGCATGGGGCTTCAACCCCTATCTGATGGAGGCCGACCAGTTTGCGGGCGCCTACCTGTCCGTGGTCGAGTCCATTGCCAAGCTCGTTGCCGCCGGCTTTGAGCACAAGCGCGCCTATCTCTCCTTCCAGGAGTACTTCGAGCGTCTGCGCACCGAGGCCGAGCGCTGGGGCAAGCCCACGGCAGCCGTCTTGGGCGCCCTCATGGCCCAAGTCGACCTGGGTGCCGGCGCCATCGGTGGCAAGGATTCCATGAGCGGCTCGTTTGAGGACGAGACCGGCGAGCTCAACGTTCCGCCGACCCTGATCAGCTTCGCTGTCGCCGTGGGCAAGGCCGCCCGCGCCGTCTCGCCCGAGTTCAAGGGCCTCACGCACCGCGTCGTCCGCATCGCCCCCGCCACCTATGGCGAGGACTACCGCCCCGACGCTCAGCAGCTGCTCGCGGCGTTTGACGCCGTCGAGGCGCTCACTGCTACCGGCAACGCCCTGGCCATCTCCACGCCCGGCTACGGCTGCGGCGCCGAGAGCCTCTTTAAGATGTGCGTCGGTAACCAGATCGGTATCGAGCTTGCCGAGGATGTGGACGTGGAGAGCCTCTTCACCCCGCTCTACGGCAGCTTTATCGTCGAGCTCGCCGAGGACGCCGAGCTGCCCGAGGTCGCCGACGGCGTTGTCGTCGAGCCCCTGGGTACCACCGTCGAGGGCTATGTCATCGACACCGGCTCCGAGGTCATCGAGCTCGCCAAGCTCCAGGAGGCCTGGGAGAGCGGCATCGAGGGCGTCTTCGCCTACCGCAGCGCCGGCGAGACCCCCGAGGTCGAGACCATCGACTTCCGCGCCAAGGATATCCACGTGTACGGCGGCGCCAAGATCGCCCGCCCGCGCGTGATCATCCCCGTGTTCCCCGGTAACAACTGCGAGTACGACAGCGCCCGCGCCTTCCGTGCCGCCGGTGCCGAGGCCGACACCTTCGTGATCAACAACCTCACGCCCGAGGCCGTCGCCGAGAGCACCCACGAGCTCGCCCGCCGCATTCGTGCAAGCCAGATCGTCATGATCCCCGGCGGCTTCTCGGGCGGCGACGAGCCCGATGGCTCCGCCAAGTTCATCACGGCGTTCTTCCGCAATCCTGCCATGAAAGACGCGGTGCATGATCTGCTCCAGCGCCGCGACGGCCTGATGCTGGGCATTTGCAACGGCTTCCAGGCGCTGATTAAGCTGGGGCTTGTGCCGTATGGCGAAATCATCGACACGTCTGATCAGTGCCCGACGCTGACATTCAACGAAATCGGCCGTCACCAGTCGATGCTCGTCCGCACGCGCATTGCGTCGAATAAATCCCCGTGGTTGTCCCGCTGCAAGGTGGATGACATTCACACGGTCGCCATCAGCCACGGCGAGGGTCGGTTTGTCGGCCCGGAAGCGCTGATTCGTCAGCTTGCGGCGAACGGGCAGATTGCCACGCAGTATGTGGATTTGTCCGGCGCGCCGTCGATGGATATGCGTTTCAACCCCAACGCCAGCTATTTCGCCATCGAGGGCATCACCAGCCCGGACGGCCGCGTGCTGGGCAAGATGGGTCACACCGAGCGCAGCGGCGAAAATCTCTACAAGAATGTACCCGGCGACAAGTATCAGCCGCTGTTTGAGGGCGGCGTGGACTACTTCCGCTTGTGATATGCAGCCCTCCTGTTGCCTTTTGCCGCAAAATCTGCTATGATAGAGGGCAAACGGCGGCAGGAGGGAATCACCATGCTTTTGACGGATTTTGATGCGTCGCGCCAAGCAGTCATCAACCCCGATATGCTCTTTTCGCCTGTGCCGGATTTGCCGGAGACGGTCGTCAGCTGCTTTTCGCACGTCACGTTCGAGCCGTCTCTTATACACATCTCC
>URZB01000138.1 GCA_900552295.1 uncultured Collinsella sp. | reverse complement strand
GTTTATGCCCTTTGCCGCCCTCACGGGATACTACGAGCTCGTGCGCAAACAAGAGATCACTGTTGAGCCCAAATGCGAACTCACGGAAGAAAAAGCCCTCGAGCTTTCGAAAAAGCTCGAGGGCCTCAAACGCGGCGACCTGGTGCGCGTCACCTATTACGATATGTACGGCTATCGTAGCCGCACGGGCATTCTCGACGAAGTGTTACCCGCATTCAAGCTGCTCAAACTCAGGGATATCGCCATCGACTTCGACGATATCAAAAACATCGAGCTGCGCGGACGCGCCTAGCGACAAGAACGCTTGCGCAAGACGAGGGCAATGCCAAGCACCGCGGCAGCTGCAACCAGCAATCCCAAGACCAGCGTGAGGGTCGAGTCGCCAGCGTGAGGCAGCGAGCCGTCCTTCGGAGTCTTCTTAGTGGCCGTCGTGACGGTGGTCGTGGTGCTGCTCGACTGGTCGTTGCCGCCCGTCTGGCTGCCACCAGGCTGATCGCCGCCACCCGGCTGCGAAGGATTGGTGGGTTTCGTCGGATCCGGAGTACCGGGATCAATCGGATTCTCCGAATTCTCCTTGCGCTGGATCCAAACCTGGCAGCCATAGAACGGGTTGGCGGTACCAAGGCACAGACCCTGGTTGGTCACCGCAAAGGTGCGCAGACCATGGTTATACGGATCGTTAAAGCCATTGGTCGTCAGCGTCGTAAAGTTCACGCCGTCCTCGGTCACATACATATCAAAGCCGCGCTCGGCATCGCGCAGGTAGTACATGCACGTAAGCACGCTCTGCAGCTTCTTGAGGTTCTCCTCGCTCAGCAGCTTATCGAGCGCATCCTGAATATCGCCCGGCAGCTCGGTGCCATAGGCATCCTCGTACTGCTGCTTCAGGCTCTCATAGCTATCGAGCATGTCCTGATACTGGTCGGCAAAGGACTTGAAGTACGCGATCTCGCCATCGATCTTCTGGACATAAGCGGCGTCGTCCTCAAAGTCCTGGGACATCGTCGAGGCCTGATCGCAAAGATCGCCCGTGGCATCCTCCAGCGCATCGCTTAGATCGCCAAAGCCCTTAGCAACCTCGGTCTTCTCGTCATCGACATCGACGGCCTCGTTTGAATCATCAACCTCGGCAGCTTCGTTCGAATCATCGACCTCGACGGCCTCGTTTGAATCATCGTCCGCAAGCGTGTTCACGGGAACGATGGGGTCGTCAGGCGATTTCTTGTCGAGCAGGTGATCGAGCAGGTCCCTAAGGCGCTGAACCTGAGAGTCCCACTCCTCGGGCGTCATATCGATAATGTCGCCATTGGAGAACTGGCCGATCGGCTCAAGCAGGCTCGCGGTATCAAAGGTACCGATATACAGCTTGCCGTCGAACTTCTGCATGCGCCAAATGTACTGGTTCTCGTTTCGGCCAAAGCCCGAAGTCAGGCCGGAAATGCCGCCCTCGGGGAACATGTCGGTGCGATCGCCAACGACGAGCTCCATGTTCTCGTCCTTGTCCATGCGATAGATGTTAACCGACTGCTCAAGATTGGCATTCACAAACGAGCAGTCAACGCCGCCCATGCTGCTCTTGCCGCCCTCTTCGGTGTTGGATTTGTTGAACAGGATGCGCTCGAGGGCAATCTCCTCGTCGTTGTATTCACCGATATAGAGGTAGTCGTTGTAGACGATGAGGTTGGCAGCGCCAGAACGGGTACGGGCAGGATCGATGCCAAAGCAGTACTTTGCACGGCACTTTGGATCGGTCGCATCCTTATCGCCAACAATGGGAGTCCACGAATAGCTGCCGTCGGCGTTCTTGTCGCCACGAACCATGGCAAACGACTGCATGGAATTATCATCGGGAGCGTTCTCGGGCGTACCGGTGCAGATGGTCGCATAGAGATGGCCATTGTACGAAACCATATCCCAAATGGCGCCACCGTAGATGCTGTCCTGATAGCGAATCGCCGGATAGCCAAACAGCGTCTTCGAGTTAGCAATCTCGGTGAAGCTAGCCTGGCCCTTCGAAGGGTCAGATGACGTCAGGATTGTCGCCACAAACTCATTGCCCGCTTTACCCACATTGCTGATGACGAGCTGGCCATCATGGACGCACATGCCGCGGATACCGGTTGAGATGCCCTGCTTGTAGGCATCGCGGTAATCGTCCACGCTCGAAAGGCCCTGATAGACAACTTTCCACTCATCCGTCTTAGGATCGATCTCGTATACAGAAGGCAGACCGCTTTTGCCGCCATTGGTCCTGACGCTGCCGCAGAAATAGAGCTTACCCTTATAGCTCACGGCATTGCGGAACAAAGGACCGACGCCGTTGAGCGATTCAGAGAGCAGCAGCTTGGTCTCACCGGTCTTGGTATTGATCTTAACCAAGATGCCGCCGCTGTCCTTGTCGGCCGTGCCGTCCTCCTTCTGCTGTCCATAGAAGAACGTGCCGTTAAACATGGCCTCCAGCGTCAGGCGCATGGTCTCGGCATCAAAGGAATCGCCCAGCGTGCTGTCCATGAGCGTAAGCGTGTTGCCCATCGCCGCATAGCAGGTGCCCACATAAAGCCAGTCACCATAGCTCGCAGCCGCCCAAGTGTAGCTCTGGCCGCGATCGCCTTCGTTGTTGGCCGTATTACCATCGGCACCCGGAACGGCAACGGCACCGTTACCCTGGTAGTCGACGATGCCATCCGGCTGCGACGTTCCTACCGTAGGATGCGAGAGCTTCTCAAAGGAATACCCATTTCCCGCATTGTAGGTAACGGCACCCGAAGCGTCTTCGGCGTGCGCCGGCAGCGGCGATACCAAGATAGCGGCAAGCGCTGCCACCAAGCCAAGTGTTCTCACTCGTCTCATAAAGCTATAGCCTCCCCTGACCTTAAGCCCAGTTTTAGCATTTCTCATCTCTGTCCACGTTTAATTGCGATCTGGGCGCAGCAATAATCAGCGTATAAATATACACCTGTAATTTTTTGGACGGGTTAATAGATGCTCGATTGGTGGCGAATTCCGCGCAAACCGTCACCAAACTCCACTTTCGCCGCATCTAAAGATTATTTTTTGCGCAAATTTTTGGATACCGATAGTCACAATGGGCAGGAGGCTGGTACCCACCGGAGAGGGCAACGCCTACATTTTCATAACGTAATAGCCCGCGCCCCTCACCGCCGTCTCGAGTGCGTCGCGATCAACCGGCTGTTTAGAGCGCACACGTGCCGTGTGATCCGCATACGTCACCGTTGCCCACACGCCATCCAACGCATTCAGGGCATTGGCCACGTTCTGAGCGCAGCCGTCACAGCTCATGCCGCCGATGAGCAGCTCATCGCTATAGGGATAGTGCGATGCATCGGTATCCACCACAACAACCTTTTTGGTTTTCTTGCCGCTCGTACCATCGCTGCAACAACTCTTCCCGTGTGTCGAAGCGGCAATGCGACGCAGTCCAAAAAACATGCCGACGGCAATGACGGCCAGCACGATGAGATTCGCAGGGTTGAGCAAGTCGCTCATGCGTTCCCCTTTCAAGTAGCCCTATCTAGATACCCCCATGGGGTGTCCCCATCTTAACTCAAAATCATGTCGGTTCGGTCAATTAGTTTCCCTCTTCAAACTTTTTGTTGACAATGGTTTACTTTCGTATATAAGTTTTCCTAGGCTAACAGCTGAGGACCAGAAAGGGGCATCGTGACTCGAACCATTGACATCCCAACATACCAAACGGCTGTCGTGCGCAACTGCTCCCCTACGCTCGCAGGTATCAAGCCGGCTTCGCTCTTTACCTATCCCGGCGTTTACGCCAACCAAAACGGAAAACCCAGCGCCACCCATATCGAAGAGCGACGCTCTCGCCTGCTCGCCGTCATAGCCCAATGCAACCGCGAGCTCCAGCCACTCGGGATCCATATGAGCGTTTTGGTCTGGCGCCCCTGCGGAGCGCTCATCTATGTGTACCGCCCTGCAGACCTCATGCGATACCTCTCCGACTCCCGCGCCACGACGGCGCTTGCCGCCGAAGGTTACGATGTCCACAACCTGCCCGCGTCCCTGGTGCATCTCGCCGCGCGCATCACGCTGGCAAGCAGCAATGCCGCAGAGCGCCTATGACGGCAGCGTCTGCGCGCTCGCGCGAAATAGGCACTGCGATACGGGGTGCATGTGCGAGTTCCCCCACGAAATTGGCTATTTTTTGGGCTATCCCTACGAAGATGTCCATCAGTTTATCGTCCAGCACGGCGAAAACTATAAGGTCTTTGGCGCATGGAAGGTATACACAAACGTTGAGCAGGCACTTGCGACGTTTGATGCCTACCGTGCCTGCACCCAATACTTCACCTTTGTCTATCAGCAGGGCTACAGCTTGGCTCAACTTGCCCAGGCAACCCGATAGAACATAGAAGCCGCGGCAACCTGCCGCACAACTGAAAGGACTCAACATGAGCAAGATCGCCGTCGTCTACTGGAGCGGCACGGGCAACACCGAGGCCATGGCAAACTTCGTTGCCGAGGGCGCAACCGGTGCCGGCGCCGAGACAGAGGTCATCTCCTGCGCCGACTTCTCCGCAGACAAGGCCGCTGGCTATGACGCCATTGCCTTCGGCTGCCCCGCCATGGGCTCCGAGGAACTCGAGTACGATGAGTTCCAGCCGATGTGGGACGAGGTCAAGGAGACTCTCGGTGACAAGAAGGTCGTCCTCTTTGGCTCCTATTCGTGGGCCGAGGGCGAGTGGATGGACAACTGGAAGGCCGACGCCGACGAGGCAGGCGTCAACGTGGTCGACTCCGTCATCTGTTACGACGCCCCCGACGACGAGGGCGAGACCGCCTGTCGCGC
>URZB01000137.1 GCA_900552295.1 uncultured Collinsella sp. | reverse complement strand
GGTGGCGGACGATGGCGCGGCCCACGGGATTGTCGAGCTTCTTCATCAGCGCGCCGGCATCTCCCGCCGAGACCGGTTTGCCCGAACCGCACAGATGCACGTGCATATTGATGAGGCCCGGCATGAGATACGCACCTGCCAGGTCGATGACCTCGGCCCCCGCTGGAGCTTGGGCCACGGCGCTCGGTCCCATCCAGGTGATGATGCCACGCTCGACGGCCACGGCCATATCGGGCTGCGGCTCCATATGCTCCGAACCATCCAAGACGGTCGCATTGATAAACAACGTGGGACGATCGGCAGTCGCCATATCGAGCTCCTCCCTCACGATTAACTTGAACATTTGTCCATTATTACCCAGTGCGGCAGGATTGCTGCGGACATATCGGTTAACGGAGAAAGGAGAAGATGCGGGGAACGGAATGCGTTGCAGTCCCATCCCAGCGACATCCGGGAAATGTCTCAATCTATAACAGGTAGACCGGGTTTTAGCAGCCAGATGTTACAGATCGAGATCTTTCGGCACCGCGCCCAACCTTTGTCTCAATCTGTAACAGTTAGACCGGTTTTTGGCCGTTAGATGTTACAGATCGAGATGTTCTCCAGCCCCGTCGTCAAACGTCTAGATCTGTAACAAGTAGACAGGTTTTCGGCCTCTAGATGTTACAGATTGAGATCTTTTAGCGGTAGCTAATCTTCCGTCTCAATCTGTAACAGTTACGAGACCAAACGGCCCCCTGTTGTTACAGATCGAGATAAACTCAGCAGGAACAACCACATCCGCGTCAGCTGCACCCCTCAGCGCCCATACCACTGGCGTCTCCATTCCTCAGCCAAATCGGCCCGTCGCGGAATACCCGCCAGCCTCATCTTCTCAACCAGCTTCCCCGGATTCTTGAGCTCATCAAACGTAAACCGAAGCACCTTGTGCCCGAGCATTGTCAGATGGGACTCCCGTTGACGTTCTGCCACGAATGGGTCGACCGATTCCCGACCCTCGTCGTTCTGCAAGGTATACTTCCCCTTTCCGTCGAGCTCGCCGATGACACACGTCCCATCCTCTAGCCTCCAAAAATAATCAACGCGAAACACTTGGCTCGAATCGAGCGGATCGCGAAACTCCACCTGCAGCTCCGGAACCGGAAAACCGTATGCAATAAAGAACGCTCGGAACCGAGACTCGCCACCGTTTTCGGACAGCCCGTCCGCATGCGACGCAATCACCTGCGCCCTGCGATACCCTCGCTTGCCTTCACAATCTATACGAAGCCGCTCACAAAAGTCATCGCGCGATACGCCCTTTGCTCGCAACGCAGAATCGGCAATCGCCAGGCCATACGAAAACGGCGCGCGCAGCAGGCAATCCTCTACCGTGCGCCAAAACGACGTCACCCGCACGCCGTCGACTTGTTCAAGCGCACCCGCCGCCTGCGGACGCAACAGCCGGCATCCTGCGCTCAGCGGCACCGAGCAACCTGTCTTAACAAGAAATCGCGGCCCAAGCAGATCATTCGGCACCTCCAGACCCCACAAAAGCGCCGCGTCATAGCCCCAAAACACCCAATCGGGATGAAACTCTGCAAGCCCTTTGATGGTACGCAGCGCTCGCTCCGCCGGCGTCAGTACACCCCAATCATGTTGAAAGCAGAACAAATACGGCTCGGGCTCCGTAATGTCATCGGTTCCCACATGACGCCGCAACCACATGAGCTCGGCATTATCGTGTGTCACAAGCAGCACGCCTTGTTCAGCCGCCTCCGTGAGCCTGGCGAGCATCCTATTTCGCGCCAAGGTGTTACGTGTTGCATACTTGTGTTTAAGAACGGTATTAGACACTTCCATCACCACCACATCGGAGAAATGGGCCGTCGCCACTGTTGCCGCCGCCGACAAACGTCTTGATCTGTAACAGGAAGACCGATTTTTGACCGCCAAACGTTACAAATCGAGACATTCGTGCAGCATTGCACCTCTTTGTCTCAATCTGTAACAGTTACGGCCCCAAACGGCCTCTAAACGTTACAGACCGAGACAAATAGACAGGCGGCGCTGCGACAGCCCATCCCCTACTCCCATTCCTGCTCGTAAATATTGAGCGACTTCACGTACCGCCCCTGGGCGCCCATGATGTCGCGGACCAGGCGTAAAAAGAAGCTGATGCACGAGGTGTCGAAACCGTCCTCTAGGTCCTCGGGATGCACCGCGCCCGGCCCGTCAACCGCCGTGTCGCTCAGGCGCGCGATGTCATACAGGTAGAGCTGTCCCGCCGTCAGCCATACATCGTCGACGCACGCGAGTCGCACCGCAATCGCGCCATCGTTCCAGTGCTCCTTTTGCACGATATGTGGGTCGTAGACGTCAAAGCGACGGTCGGTGCGCGTATCCTTCAGCACGACCATGCCAGTCGCGGGATCCTTGTCCAAAATGCCAAAGCGCGAGAAATACTGCGTGTCACGCACCCGCTTAAGTCGCCCGAGCGAAGCAGGAGAAATTGACGCTGGCGGCTCGTCCACATACAGCTCCAACAGCGTCTTGCCGTGGTAATAGGGGCGCTCAAACAGCAGCCAATCGGTAAACGCCATGTTGTAGGCCATGATTTCGTTTTGAGAAGGTTCCTCGCAATAGCTGAGCCACGGATCGACGATAATCTCGAACTGCTCGCGCGCCGGCTCCAGGAATTGAAACTTCCGCAGCATCCAAAAGTGAGCCATGTCGGCAATATCGTTGCCGACGGCTTCGGCCAGCTGTGCTCGGTCAAAAACTTGGTCAGTCATGGCATCCTCCTCAAACTG
This sequence comes from uncultured Collinsella sp., assembly GCA_900552295.1. Lineage (GTDB taxonomy): Bacteria > Actinomycetota > Coriobacteriia > Coriobacteriales > Coriobacteriaceae > Collinsella. The sequence continues at coordinate 2,052 of URZB01000137.1, read as the reverse complement.
ATGAACCTCAATTTGAGCTTACGAGGAGGGCGAGCAGCCACTGTCAGCGCGGGCAAAATAGGCCTTCGACTGCAAACCAGATACTAACCAAACACTTGACGGGACACTTGACCGAATGAGCGAACCGCAAAGAAACCGCAGGTAGACATAGACGGCCAGTTCACTCATTTAAGGCAAGCGCCCGCCACCACCACAGAAAGAGCAGAGCAGCACAGTCGCGAACGTCGACGAATGAGCACTTGCACGTCGACAAATGACAAAGTCGCCTGCGAACTTGCAAGGAGTGTCCCGGACTGCCGGCAAAAAAGGAACGCCCCCAGTTGCGGCACTTGGGGACGATCCTTTTGGGCCGGCCGCTGGGGACAGCCCTTGACGATTCAGTTGTGGACAGCCGCCTTACAGCTCCAGCGCCTCGGCGACTTCAGCTGCGCAGGCCAGGGCATCGGCCATGGCGTTCACAACGAGCGAGCTGCCGTTGCGGGCATCACCCGCCACATACACCGGCGCGGCATCCGCGGCGACACCCTCCGTGCGAGCCGCGAAGTGCGAGCCCTCGGCAGCCATCACCGGCAGCGGACGACCAGCGGTAGCAACAGGCACGCTCACCGCATCGAACACGCCATGCTCGGGACCCGTAAAGCCGCAGGCGATGAGCACCAGCTGCGCCGGCACCTCGTGCTCGGAGCCCGCAATGCGTTCGGGCTTGCCGGCCGACCAATCCAAATCGGCCACGCGCAGGCCCGCGGCCGCGCCCTTCTTGTCCAGCAGCACCTCGAGCGTATCCACGCCCCAAGCACGCATCTCGCCGCCCATGGCAGCGATAGCCTCCTGCTGGCCGTAGTCGGTCTTCTTAACGTTGGGCCACTGCGGCCAGGGGTTGCTCGCCGCGCGCTTATCGGGCGCAGCCGGCAAGAACTCAAACTGACGCACGCTGCGCGCACCCTGGCGCACCGCGGTACCCACGCAGTCGTTGCCGGTATCGCCACCGCCAATGACCACGACGTCCAGGCCGCGCGCGTTCACCGCGGGCTCGCCGCCGTCGAGCACCGAGACGGTCGAAGCCGTCAGGTAGTCCACCGCGTACACCACGCCCGGAGCATCCACGTTCGCAGCCGAAAGACCGCGGGGCGCACGAGCGCCGGCAGCCACCACGACGGCGTCAAAGCCATTGAGCTTGGCAGTAACCTTGGGATCGTTCACATCGGCACCCAGCTCAAAGACAATACCCAGCTCGCGCATGAGCGCCACGCGGCGCTCGACCACGGACTTCTCGAGCTTCATATTGGGAATACCGTACATGAGCAGACCGCCCGGGCGGTCATCGCGCTCAAACACCGTCACGCGAGCGCCGCGGCGGGCGAGCTCCCATGCTGCCACCAGGCCAGCAGGACCGGAGCCCACCACGGCAACCGTGGGCGCGCCCTCCCCTGCCGGCTCAAAGCGACGCGGACCGCCATTTGCCCATTCATGGTCGCTGATCGCACGCTCGTTGTCATGGATCGTCGTGGGCTGGCCATCGACCGAACCCAGGTTGCACGCGGCCTCGCACAGCGCCGGGCACACGCGACTCGTGAACTCGGGCATGGGCGATGTGAGCGACAGACGCTCGGCAGCCTCGTCCCAGCGGCCGCGGTACACCAGCTCGTTCCACTCGGGAATCAGGTTGTGCAGCGGGCAGCCGCTCGGGCGTGCCTTGCCAAAGCTCGCGCCCATCTGGCAAAACGCCACGCCGCACATCATGCAGCGGCTCGCCTGGGCGCGACGTGCGTCGTCATCGAGCTCCACGTACAGCGGATCAAAATCATGGCTGCGCTCCTCCACGGGGCGGAGCTCGTGGGTCACGCGATCGATATCAAGAAAAGCACCGGGCTTGCCCATGGCACTTACGCCTCCTTCTTGGTCGAAGCAACAGAGCCGGCAGCCACGGACGCAGCGCCCGCAGCACCGCCCGCAACATCAAAGCGGGCAACGTCGGCAGCGTCGGCGCGACCGGTCACAATGTCAAACGCCAGCTCCTCCTGTCTCTTATACACATCTCCGCGCCCCACGAGA
>URZB01000136.1 GCA_900552295.1 uncultured Collinsella sp. | reverse complement strand
GAATTTGCGCGCCGTGCACGCGTGATCCTGGCACAAGTCGACGATCTCAAAAAGTACGCTCAATCGAGGGACGACGGCGTCTCGCCCGACGGCCACTTTCGTCTTTACGCCCCCTGCCTTCATGGGCGGGGGCGACTTTTTGCCGAAAACTGGTATGACTCGTTTGAAAGCTCGCACCCTCATATTCACCTTGATGTGTGGCATCAGCCAACGGCTACATGCTTTGAATCACTTGTGCTTGGCATTTCGGATGCGGCCATCTCATTTGAGGAACCAAGGGATAGTGTCCTTTCTTCGAAATACTTGGGTGAAAAGGAGCTCAAGGTTCTTTCCTGCCCAGCGGGTCATCAATCCGTGGGCGCTATGACCGTTCGTGAGTTACTGGGCGGCAGGCTCGCTGTTCCCATTAATTTGTCACCCTGTCTCAATGCGATCAACCAATGCCCTGAAGCCCAGCTCGTCAATTTTCGCTTCCGTGATGTTGAATACGGAAGCAGGGCTCAGGCTGAGTTTCTTCAAGCCGGGGGATTGATATTGAGTTTGTCCGGGTCCTCTCTCGCATCGGATGGATCAGAAGTGAGTGAGTGCTCCATTGAAGGCTCGCGTGATGTAACCTTGCCTATCTACTTTTGCTATCGGCAAAATTCCTGGACTGATCGACACCAGACGGTTTTTCTGCACCTATTGCGTCATCTTGCTTCGCGAAATTAATTGGCTTCGAGACGTCAAGTGATTATTGACGCCTTGCAACACATAGCTGACAGCTTTGCCCTCATGCTTTTCCAAGATTCCGATTTAGATTGCTGACTCTTGGAGGGCGGAGCATGAAAAACCGTACGGTTTTGCTTTATATGACGTTCGTTTTTCTGTCGAACTTCAGCACCATTTTGTATTTTCTGACGGTTTACCTTGAATTCGTCGGATTCTCGATGGTGGCGATTTCTAGCATGATGATTGCATATCAAGTGAGCAAGTTCATCCTTGAAGTTCCCACTGGCTATATTGCTGATAGGTTTGGACGAAAGACAAGCGGTCTCGTTGGCGTCGTGGGAATGCTTGGATACTACGCCGCCCTGCTTTTCGTCCGTTCTCCTCTGCTTTTAATCGGCGCGTTTGCTCTCAAGGGTTTTGCCGTTGCATGTGTGAGCGGATCCATAGAAGCAATTTACATTGACAGTGTCTCTCAGGACCAGCTCGTAAGACTTAATGTCGTTGAGCGATTTGTTTTCTATGCCTCTTATGCCATCTCCGCTTGTGTGGGCGGTTTCATTTCGTCTGTCGGTGCATATCTCATTGGTCTTTCGGCAGATATCATCGCAATGGTGTTGACGTTGGTTGTCGTTGTCTGCATTCCTGAGATGCGAAGAGGGGGCACTGCGGCGACACCTGAGCGTGGAATTAGCCCGAAGACGATCGGAGCCGCTATTGCGTACAATCGCATTCTTCGTTCGGCGTTCATCATGGACTGTTCTCAGGCGTTTGCTTTTGTCGCCCTGGAAGACTTTTTTTCACTGCTGCTTGCGGGTCGCGGAATGAATGCCGTCGCTTCGGGTGTGACCATTGCGGTCCAGCTCCTTGCCTCGGCCTCCATGGGGCTTATTGTGCCCAATGTGATTGCTCATGTCGACAAGGGCCGTTTTGCGCGTATTTGCGGCATTGTGCGCCTTTCCCTGACTGCCCTGTTTTTGATTCCCCTTACTCCGGCTAATTTGCTGCCCGTGTTCTATGTGCTGCAGACGGTTGCGTACTCGTTGTTTGCCCCAATCAAATACTCAGTTTTTCAAAATGCTGCCGATTCTTCGATGCGCTGTTCACTGATTTCGGTTCAAAGCCAGATGGTGGCGGTGGGCGCTATCCTTTTCTACTTGTTCAATGCTGCGTTGAGCAACATCGTGGGCATTCGAGTCGTATTGCTTATCGCGCTCGGGATTTCTTCTTTGGTTTATATCCCCGCGCTCTTTCGTCTTACAAGCCAAAGGACATGAGTATTTAGGCGCCGATAACTTATATATCAACGCAATAAACCCGAGCGCGAGGGCGTTTGGGTTTATTATTGAAACGTATGTAACCTGGCGGCGCCACACCGCCTGTTAGTAGGGAGACACATGAACGTTCTGGTCGTCAACGCAGGATCTTCGACCCTTAAGTATCAGGTCATCGATACCAAGTCCCACAAGGTGTCCGCAAAGGGCTCCTGCGAGCGCGTCTGCTTTACCGGCGGTACCTTCACCCACGCTGCCAACGGCTCCAAGAAGGTGACCGAGAACATCGAGTTCCCCGACCACAAGGTCGCCATCGAGGTTGTCCTGAAGGACCTCGAGGCCAACGGCGTCAAGATCGAGGGCATCGGCCATCGCATCGTTCAGGGCGGTTGGTACTTTGGTGATTCCTCCCTCGTCGACGAGGACGTTCTCGCCAAGATTCGCGAGGTCGCTCCGCTGGCGCCGCTGCACAACAACCCCGAGGCCAACGTTATCGAGTACTGCCTGGAGCAGTATCCCGACCTGCCCAACGTCACGGTCTACGACACTGCTTTCCACTTCAATATGCCCGAGGTCGCCAAGACCTACGCCCTGCCCAAGGACGTCTGCGACAAGCTGCACATCCGTAAGTACGGCGCCCACGGCACCAGCTACCGCTATATCTCCAAGAAGGTCGCCGAGATGACCAACGGCGAGGCCCGCAAGGTCGTTGTGTGCCATATCGGCTCCGGCGCTTCCCTGTGCGCCATCGAGGACGGCAGGTGCATGGACACCACCATGGGTCTCACCCCGCTCGACGGCGTCATGATGGGCACCCGCTGCGGATCCATCGACCCGGCTACCGTGTGCTACCTGCAGCGCGAGGGCGGCTATACCTTCGACGAGGTCGACGAGATGATGAACAAGAAGTCCGGCCTTTTGGCTGTGACCGGTGGTAAGACCAACGACTGCCGCAACGTCGAGGAGCTCGCCGCCGCTGGTGACCCCGAGGCTCAGCTCGCCTTCGATATGTTCGTCTACAAGATTGCCGCCAAGGCTGCCGAGATGGCCACTTCCATGTGCGGCATGGACACGCTGGTCTTCACTGCTGGCATCGGTGAGCACGCTCCGGCCGTTCGCGCCGGCGTTGCCGACCGTCTGGCCTTTATGGGCGTCAAGATGGACCATGCCCGTAACGCCCTGCGTGGCGACGGCGCTTGGTGCCTGTCTGCCAAGGATTCCAAGGTCAAGATCTTCGTCATCCCCACGGACGAGGAGTTCATGATCGCTTCTGACGTCGAGCGCATCGTCAACGGCAAGTAATTGCAAGAGGGGAGGGGCTGGACGACCAAGTGCCGTTCAGCCCCTCTTTTGCGCTCGTCGGGCGACATTCTGATAGCTATTTATCAAGATATGATAACTTCTTATTATAATGCGGCCGCCTTAAGGGGTCTGCGTCGACCGTATTGCACTGCAAAGGAGTCTCATGAACGTACTTGTTGTCAACGCCGGCAGCTCAAGCCTTAAATATCAGCTTTTGGATACCGATACCCGCGAGGTTTTCGCCAAGGGCAACTGCGAGCGTATCGGATCGGACATGGGCATCTTCGGCCACTCCGAGAACGGTGGCGCCAAGCAGACCGAGGAGGTTCCCTTCCCCGATCATCGCTCTGCTATCGCTCGCGTGCTCGAGGAGCTCGAGAAGACCGACTTTACGATTGATGGCATTGGCCATCGCATCGTTCAGGGCGGCTGGCACTTCGATGATTCCGCGGTCGTCGACGACGAGGTCATGGCCAAGATTCTCGAGGTGGCACCGCTTGCCCCGCTGCACAACTACGGCGAGGCGGCGGCGATTGAGTATTGCCGTGAGAAGTACCCGGAGCTGCCCAACGTGGCCGTCTTCGACACCTCGTTCCACATGACCATGCCCGAGGTTGCCTACACCTACGCCCTGCCCAAGGACGTGTGCGACAAGTATCACGTGCGCAAGTACGGCGCCCACGGTACGAGCCACCGCTATGAGTGGATGATGGCCAAGGAGATCCTGGGCTCGCGCTGCCACCGCCTGCTTTCGTGCCACCTGGGCAACGGCGCCTCGCTCGCAGCCATCGAGGACGGCGTGTGCCGCGACACCACGATGGGCCTCACGCCGCTTGACGGCCTGATAATGGGAACCCGCTGCGGCTCTATCGACCCGGCTACCGTGTGCTACCTGCAGCGCGAGGGCGGCTACAGCTACCAGGAAGTCGACGACATGATGAACAAGCAGTCTGGTTTGCTTGCCATCTCGGGTATCTCCAACGACGCCCGTGACATCCGCACGCGCGCTTCCGAGGGTGATGAGCGCTGCCTGCTCGCCTTCGATATGTTCGCCTACAAGGCTATGCAGCAGGCCGGCTCCATGATCGCTTCCATGGCGGGCGTGGATACCATCACCTTCACTGCCGGCATCGGTGAGAACGACTGGTCGATTCGTAAGACCTTCTGCGACTGCTTTGAGTGGCTGGGCGTGCGCATCGACAACAACAAGAACCGTGAGGCCGTGGGCAACGGGCCTCAGGTCATCAGTGCCGCCGGTTCCGCCGTCACGGTCATGGTCATCCCCACCGACGAGGAATACATGATCGCCCACGACGTCGAACGTCTGACCAAGAACAACTAACGCGCGCATTTGCAAGTAAACGAAAGGCCTCCAGAGCAACAGCTCCGGAGGCCTTTTTACTAGCATACGGAAATTCCAGTCCCAAAGTGATCATCGCCGGCAACGCCTGCGCTTCCAGCAACGGCACCCATCCGTTCAGATCTTCAGCCCCAGCTCGTAGCCAAGCCGCCGTCCACCCTCCAGATTCCCTGATTGCTACGTGGCGGCAGGGACCCTACAGGGTAAAGCTCTGAAAACTTTCCGCACTGATATCTTCTGTATTGAAGACGTCGATGATGCACCCGTATACCATT